>DASXTY010000443.1:0-1841 GCA_036505155.1 Polyangiaceae bacterium
GTTGCGGCTCACACCCAAAAAACCAAGGTCTGCCACGTGGTGTTGCCCGCAAGCATTGAAGCAGCCGCTGCATTTGATGTGCAGCGACTGCGCCGTGTCAGTCATTTGCTCTGCTTTCTCACGAAGCCGCCGATTCAGCTCGGCCGCCAGGCCCCGCGAGGAAGAGATTCCGAGCTTGCAGGTGTCGGTGCCCGGGCAAGCGGTGATGTCGGTGATGGTGTCCGCTCCCGGATCGCCAAGCCCGATGGCAACCAGCTCTGAATAGAGCGCGGGCAAGTCGCCCTCGCTCACCCAGCGAAACGCCAGGTTTTGCGAAACCGTCGTCCGCAAGGTGACCCCGGTGTAACGACGCGCCATGTCTGCGACCGCGCGGCCCTGGGAAGGGGTGAGATCTCCAAGAGGAAGTGTAATGGTTACCACCGCATAACCGTTCTGACGCTGCGGCTGAACATTGGTGGCGCGCCAGCGCTCGAAGCCCGGTGGGAGCGCGCCCGGCGCCAGTACTGAAGGCCCCTTGAGCGGCTTTTCGTCGGTCTGATGCAGCTCTTGCAAAAATTCGGTCCACCTTTCGTCGGTCCGGAGCTTGGCGCGCTCCTCCAGGACGATGCGCTTGAATTCGTCGATGCCCAGCTTTCTCACCAAAAACTTGATGCGGGCGCGGGACCGATTTTCTTTTTCGCCCAAACGGGCAAACACCCTGCACACCGCTTGCGACATGGGCAGAAGCTCATCCTCGGGCAAAAACTCGTCGAACAGCTTGGCATCGTGCGGCACCGCACCCAGCCCCCCGCCCACATAAAATTCGAAGCCGCGCAAAACTTTACCGTTTGTGGCTCGCGTCTTTGCAATGCAACCGAGGTCGTGGAAATTGGTGAGTCCGCAGGGATTATGCTTGCATCCGGAAAAAGCTACCTTGAATTTTCGCCCGAAGTCCTGGGTGTCGTCGTGGCCGAGCAAAAAGAAAGTCAGGGCTTTCGCGTACGGCGTCACATCGAAGGTTTCTTCGCGGCAGACGCCGGAGTAGGGGCACGCCGTCACATTGCGTACCGAGTTGCCGCAGGCCTCTCGGGTCGTGATGCCCACCGCGGCCAGTCGCCGCATCAGGTCCGGGGTGTCGTCGATGTGCAGGAAATGCAGTTGAAAATCTTGCCGGGTCGTAACGTGCAAAATCCCGTCGGAGTACTCCTCGGCCAGGTCGGACAGCACTTCGAGCTGCTCGGGCGAAAGACCGCCGAACGGGATCTTGATGCGCTGCATCCCCGGCGCATCCCAGAGCGTGTTGGGGCCCTTGGTGCGCGCACCGCTGGGATAGGCCAGCGTTTGGCTTTTCTCACCATCGTGGCGTTGACCGTTATCGTAGCGCTGCCCGTAAACACCCCTTCGCAAACGCGTTTCGGCAAATAACTTCTCTTCGATCTTTCCGTTTTTCCTAAGCTCGATCTGAGTTTCGAAAATGTCGATTTCCCGAGCCCAAGCGGGGGGCACGTGGCCGGCGAGCCGATCTTTCCAGCTGCTTTCGGTGGGGGCTTTCTGGGCGCCTCCGGGACTGGAGTGCGACGCACTCGGTGCGGGGCTGGTCATGGGGACTCGGTTTACTCCACTTTTCCGGGTCCGCAAGTCGGGTATTTCTCTCTGGCGACGGATCGGCATAAAACTTCGACGATATCGAGCAGGATTCTTTACTAAGTTAATCAAGAATCAACCTCGAGGCCTTTGACTAACGCGCATTACCGGAGCACCCTGAATTGGGTGACTCCAACACTCGCCCTGCGGCACTCCGCGGATGAACCCAGTAAGAAGGGCGCACCGCTTTCTGATCCCCGGGTGAGCCCACCCGTTGG
>DASXTY010000444.1:0-18344 GCA_036505155.1 Polyangiaceae bacterium
AGCTCGCGCTGCGGCGCGGGTCCCGTGTCGCGCTCGTCCTGGCGCGCCACCTCGAGCAGGGCGGCCGAAAGCCAATGACGGGCTTCATCCGAGTTCGGTGACTGCAGGTGCGCCGCGAATAGGCGCTTGAGCATTCCGTCCAGCAGCAACAGGTCTTCTGCGACCCGCCACAGCCGGGGCCAACCGACGGGTCCCGGTCGCCACGGATGCCCTCCTTGGTCCAAGATGTCGAAGTGAGTGTGGCTGACCACCAGCGGGTTCTTCTTTTCGGTGGTGCCGGCGTAGCCTTCCGGTCTGAGCAGGAAACACACAGCCGGGAAGAGCGACACCTCGACCTCTGGGGTGGTCAATTTTCCTCGGCCTCCGAGCACCACCCACAGGTCGAAGTCTGAAAATGGACGGCCCACTGTGCTCCAGGACCAATCGGGCCAGCAATGGGTTCGCCCGGCGTCGTTGATGCGGAGTCGGGAAGGATTGATGGGCCGGCGCCAGATCGAGTCGGATTCAGACATGTGAGTCTGACAATTATGGCTTTATTTGGGCTGCGGGACCTCAGAAAAAACCGGATCAGTGCAAAGAATGCGCGATTCAGTCCATTCCCACCCAGGCCGCCTCGAGGGGAGACTCGCCAACGGAAAGATGCAGCTCGGCGTCCTGTATGAGCAGAAATGGGAAACGATTGGCGTGCCACCGGCTTGTGGCACCTTCACCGGGCCATACCCGGACGATGTGGTGAGCGCCGCTCGGTTCTTCGACTTGGAAGGCTTCGTGATTTTGCGCGCGGTGATAAACCGGTCGGCGCTGGATGAGCTGGACCACGATCTGGTCCGAATCACGAAGAACGCGCAGTCTCTGGACCCGGTGCGCGAAGGCTTCAACGTCGAAGATCCGTCGCGCTGGCCGTCGCCGGAGCAACCGGTATTCAGAAAAATTGGGGGTGTGTGTGACCTATCGAGCGTGTTTTGGCGAGTCTGTCGCGCCGGGCGCATTTTGGATGTCGTCCAAGCGGTGTTGCGCGATTCGATTCATCTCTACCGCGACGTGGTCATGATGAAACAGGCGCGCGTCGGTCGCGAGAAGCCGTGGCACCAGGATGGAGTGTACTGGCCGTACCGGCCGTTTCGTTTTGCGAGCGCGCTGATTGCGCTCGACTCCATGACGCCGGATAACGGTTGCCTACAGATTGTTCCCCGCAGTCATCGCGACGGACCGCTGCCGCACCATGGTGAAGAGCTCCGCGTGACGCTCAGCCCAGAGCAACAAGCATCGACCGTGTACGTGCCGCTCCCCCCGGGGGACGTGCTGATTTTCGACGGTCTGATGCTGCATGCCAGTGAGACCAACCAAAGCGCTAGGCATCGCCGAGCGGCAATTTTGAGCTACATGGCGGCGAGCGTCGAATACATGGGCTCGCCTCCGGAACCGCCCCGAATCCCGGTGCGCGAGTTGGCGATCGAAGCGGGTTAGGTCAAACTCCGCGCTTGGCGAGCCGGCCCAAGCCGTCGTAAGCCGCGTATTTGTAAAGCTCGCTCACGGTTGGGTAGTTGAACACGTTGTCGATGAAATAATCGATACTGCCGCCGTACCCCATGACTGCTTGCGCGATATGAATCATTTCGGTCGCGCGCTCGCCGAGCACGTGTGCACCGAGCAGCTTGCGATTGCCCGCTTCGAACACCAGCTTGATCATGCCCTCCGGGTCGTTGATGATCTGGCCGCGAGCGTTGTCGCGGTAATAAGCGCGCCCGGTTTCCACGTCGTGGCCTTGCTTGCGCGCTTCTTCTTCGCTCTGGCCCACCATGGACACTTCGGGAATCGTGTAAAGCCCGTACGGGAAAAACGAGGCCAGCGATCGTTTGTAGGTGAAGCCGAACGCGTGACACATCGCGACCCGACCCTGGTCCATGCTGGTCGAGGCGAGCGAGGGCCAGCCCACCACGTCTCCCGCGGCGTAAATGTGCGGAGCGCTGGTGCGATACTGCGAGTCGACGGGGATGCGACCCCGGTCGTCGACTTGCACGCCGATGGCTTCCAGCCCCAGTCCACGGGTATTACCGGTGCGCCCGCCCGCCACCAATAGCCGGTCCGCCTCCAGCACGCGCCCGCTCCTGAGCGTCACGCGAACCCCGCGTTCACCGCCCTCAGGCTTTTCGTAGCTGGTTACGCCATCGTTGATGATGACCTCGATGCCCATTCTTTGGAAGGCCTGCACCAGGGTTTCGCCGATCTCGCGGTCGAGGAATCCTAAAATCCGCGGCCGGTCTTCCACCAAGGTGACCTTGACGATGCCCAGGGCTGCAAAGATAGACGCGTATTCGCTGCCGATAACGCCGCCGCCCAGCACGATGAACGACCGCGGAATCCGGTCGAGCGTCAGCACTTCGTCCGAGTCGTCGATGTCGGGATCTTCGAACGGAATGCCAGGAGGCCGGAACGGATAGGAGCCGGTCGCGATGAGAAAAACTCCCGCGTGCAGATCGCGCGGCGCGGCTCCCAGCCGCTCGACCCGCACCGTGTTGGCGTCGAGGAACCGGGCTGTACCGTGGACCAGCTCGATCTTGTGACGATCCAAGTTGTGGAGCACGCGTTCGCGCTCTCGGCGAACCACGTATTCCTTTTGCACCATGAAATCCGCAACTGAGAGATGCTGAGTTCGCGCCGAGAGCTCGACGCCGTAGATGCCGCGCTGACGGAAACCGGACAAAAACAGCGCGCTCTCGCGCAGCGTTTTGGAAGGCAAAGTTCCAGTGTTGGCACAAGCTCCGCCGAGCTCGTCCGCTTGCTCGACCAGCGCCACTCGCTTTCCGAAATACGCGACTTGGGCAGCGCCTTTCTCTCCCGCAGGGCCGCTGCCGATGACGATCAGGTCGAACTCATTGGTATCCAAGGGAGTCCGGGCGACTGTAACACAGGGGCCGGCTCGGGTAGTACGTGGTTACAAATACACTGGGCGGTATTCAGTGCACTGGTTCCCCACACACATCGCCGTTCCAGGAGGCGCGCACACGCCGCAATAAGCGCCGCACACGGCTTGTGGGTAACAGCTCTGGGGAATGGGCCGCGGCGCCGAGACGTCGAACCAGCACGCGTCTTCCTGGTACATCCGGATGCTGATGGCTTCGGGGCACCCGCAACAGCTGCGCGGTCTGTCCGCGATTAGGCAATCGCTATCGTGCTGACAATATTTGGGATCCGGGATGCACCCGTCACAACACTCGCTCATGTAGTGACCGGGTGTGTATCCGAGCGAGCAGAGCTGTTCAATCGCCGGGCAGGCGACGCCCGAGCAATTGATCGAGATGGGGTCGCCGTTTGGGACGCAGCCAGCACAGCAAGCGCCGGGCTCTCGTCCGGGCATGTAGCCCTGGGGGCAAGGCTGCGGCGTCAAGTTGCAGACCACTTGCGAGCAGGAATCCGTGCTGTTGCTCGCGCACACGGGGCAACAAGCTCCCGGTGGGGTCACGAGCCCGACTCCGGGTGGACAGATCGGCTGGGCGCAAACGGTATTGGCGCAGCTACAGACTGGACAGCACTGTCCCGGTGGAGTCGTCACCACGCCGTCAGGACAATAGGGATAGGCGCAAGAGATCTGGGAACAGCCGCCGCTCCCCCCCTTCGAAATCGCCCCGCCCTGGGAATAGGTTCCGCCGAGGCCGATGGCACCGCCGAACGCGGAACGACCACCGCTCGGAAAACCTCCCGTTGTCCAGCCGCCTGCGCTCGATTGCCCTCCGCTTCCGGGGGACCCACCGGTCGACCCTTCCGTGGAGAATGTGCCCCCACAGCCGACAAGGACCACGGTCAGGGCAATTCCAGTCCACAGTGCTCGCGTTTGCATTGAAGTCTCCTTGCAACCGGCCTGTGCCACCCTGTGCCAGCCAGACCGGTGACGCCTCAGAGACAGCAAAGGGCGTGCCAAGGAGCTGGCCGCAAAAACCGATTATCCCTCGGTGGACTCTCTATCGCGATGCTCGTTCCAGTGCACCTTGGCGGCGTTGTACACCAGTCGGACCGCCTCGGCCCGTTCGCCGTCCGATGCGGAGCGCATTCCGCGCCGAACAAGCTCGGGCACGATGAACTGATCGACGCGCGCTCGCGCCTCCGACATGGTTCCGGGCCATGCGCCCGCGGCCGGGCGGCCCTGCTGATGCAGATCCTCGCGCCACCGTTTCGCCCATTCCATGCCGAGCGTGGCAGCGCGCCTGCCGAGAAACGTTTGTCGTCGGTTGGAGGACGGCGCCCGCTTGTTCCCGTTTCCGTTACCGTTTTCAGGCGGGGGAGGGATCTCGCCATTTCCGCCCACAAGGGCCACGTCCTCTGATCCAGTTCGGGTCGTCACAGCTCCAACCTAGCTCGGCTTTGTAACTCGGATGGCGGCGTTTGTCTTGGATAAAAGCATCCGATTGTGTGGATCTCCAATTATGCCAACAATTTTTGGGGGCTAGCGCCTCCCCCAGCTAGCCTCGGGTGTCCATCCGCGCAAAAGCCGTCCCCAGGGAGTATAGGGCCCGGTATGCGTGTGCGAGTGCTGATTGTGGCGGGATCCGACTCCGGCGGCGGCGCAGGTGTTCAAGCCGACATCAAGACGGTGACGTCGTTGGGTGCCTACGCGGCCACCGCCATTACGGCCATCACCATCCAAAACACGCAGGGTGTGTTCGACACGTTGTCGGTGCCTCCGGAATTTGTGGCGCGTCAAATGGAGGCGGTGCTTGACGACATCGGCACTGACGCCATCAAAGTCGGAATGCTGCACAGTGCCGCGACCGTCGAGGCCGTGGCACGGGTGTGCCAACGCTGCCGGGTCCCCATCATTGTCGATCCGTTGATGGTCGCGAAACGCGGTGAGCCCCTTCTCGAACCGGGAGCGCTGCGGGTCCTCGCCGACCGTCTATTCCCCTTGGCCGCTCTAGTGACTCCCAACGCACCGGAGGCGGAGCTGCTAACTGGCTTGAAGGTGCGCACCGCTGACGACATGGAAAGTGCCGCGGAACGTCTGCTCGAGCTTGGCCCGGCGGCAGTTCTTATTAAGGGAGGACATATCGAATCGGAAGATATCGTCGATCTGTTGCAGACCGTCGATGGCGACCAATTCCGTTTCACTGGAAAGCGGATAGAAAGCCGCTCGACCCACGGGATTGGCTGTACGCTGGCCTCTGCCATCGCCGTCGGCGCAGCCGAAGGCTTAACGCTCAAAGACGCGGTGTCGAAGGCGCGCGACTACGTCCAACAAGCCCTGCTCAGCGCGCCGGGCTTTGGATCGGGCTTCGGCCCGCTCGACCACACCCACCCGGTGCGCTCTCAGGGGCGCCGTTTGGTCTTGCCGATGCGAGCCAAATCCTCCAGGCGTTGAGCCGATCGCAGCTGTTCGAGGCTCGGCGACTGCGCGCGGATGGCTTTGGCGTAACGGTCCAAAAGATCGGCGTCCACACTCTTGGCGGCCTCCAAAGCCTGCCGCAAGCGGTCCAACAGGTTGTCGGAGCACAGCAGGTTGCGCGCATGCATGAGCTCGACCGCGTAATCCACCCATTGTCCGTTGCCGGTCGCAGTGGCGAGCTTCAACGCGTAGTCGAGCGCCATATCCGCCGTCTCCTGATTTACCGGGCGCTGGGCGCGTGTGCCGTCGAGGACTCGGCCGAGGTGCAGCCGCAAAATGTCCTCTGCTTGTTGCGCGCGACCGGCGGCAAGCGCTTTGTCGGCGACTACCCCAATCAAGTCGAGCGCTTCCACTTGCTTCGTGGTTTCTGTACTCGAGAGCTTTCGATCGCTGAACGGCGCGCTGGTGGGTGGCCGGCTTGCCGTCCCCGCCGCGCCGCCGATTCGGATCTCGATTTCTTGCCGGCCGATGCCGATGCGATCACCGTCCTCCAGCACCGTCATGCTGGTCACCTGCTTGCCATTGACAAACACGCCGTTGACGCTGTTGAGGTCGCGCACCGTGGCGGTGTCCTTGCCCACTCGGAGCTCCGCATGTTGGCGCGACACCAGTGGCTCGTCGATAATGATATGACATGAAGGACTGCGTCCGATGGTGTACGCCCCAGGGGGGAGGACCGTCTCGCGTCCTCGATGCCGCAGCCGCACCGAGCCGCCTCCAGTGGTGGCTCCCCGCGATTTGGAATCAGGAACGTCTCCGGCGCCCACCGAACCTCGTTTCTCGAATCGATGCGCAAAAGGGGTATACTTTAGCGTGAAGGGGCGGGCAACCGTTGAGTCTCCTCTACTGCCGCTGCGCGCGGGGCCCGCCGGGGGGCGAGGGCCCATGCTCCAGAAAAATGCCGGGTTAACTGACGCTCGAAGCTCAATGGTAGAGCTCGAGCTCCGCAAGTTTGGCTCTCGCCTCGTTGATGTGGGGACTGGTGGGAAAGCGACGAATGAAAGAGCGCAGTGTGGTCTTCGCGTCATTCCAAGCTTGGATGTCCAGTTGACATTCAGCCAATAGGAGCGTGGCTTCGGGCATCAGGTCTTTGTCCGAGGAGGCTTCCGAGAACTGAATCAAGATGGGGATTGCTTCGCGTTGCTGTCCCAGCGCGCGCAGGCAACGCGCAAGTTGGTATTTGGCCTGAGGACCATGTGCCGCATCCGCTTTGAGCTCCAGCGACTCGCGAAAGGCCTGCTGCGCGTCGTGCCAGCGGCCGGTGCGGATGTGATCCAGTCCGGTCTGGTACGCGATGATGGATAGCTCGTTCTTGGCGCGCTCTTCAGCCTCTTCGAAGATCGCTCGCTCAGTGCTGGTGAGGGGCACCTTGGCGATCTCGGGGTACTTTTCGATGACCTCGCGACGTTGGTTTTGGCGCACTAAGTTGTAAAACTCTGCGGCCTGCCGGCCGGCTCGAGCCGCGCTTTCTTCGCGTGCCAGCACTGCCTTGAGCTCTTTCTCGGTTTGTTCGAGCCGCTCGCGTGTGGCCTTGGTTTCGGCGCGGACCAATTCCAGTTTCCAATCCCATGCGAACTTGACCAGCACCAGCAGCACCACGATGGTCACCACATAGGCGGTGGCGTTGTTGATGAAGAAGCGCCGCTCATAGCCCTGCTGGCGTTTGGCGATACTTTTCAGGTCGGCGGCCAGCGCATTGATTAGATTGTTCGTCTTGATATTGAGCGAACGGCTTTCAACGATCTCGCGTTTGATTTCTTCGAGCCCGTATTCATCCATAAGGCCTGGCTCGAGTATCGCCCCGGACCGGTGTCCCGCAACCCTCGAATCGGACCGAAACTCCCGGGAGCCCGGCCCGGGAGCGGGCTCCGGGTCTCCGGACACCGACTGCCGAGACCCCGTGAGACTCGCCCTGAGGGGTCCTCATCCAATGGTTCAGGGGGGCCGCCCGGGCGCGCACGCGTGCGGAACCGGTGCGCGTCGCCGGGCCGGTGTGCTAAGGGCACGCGCGATGGACACCAGTGACATCCGCAAAGGGCTCAAAATCATGATGGACGGGCAACCGTACGTCGTCGTCGATTTTCAGTTCGTCAAGCCCGGCAAAGGGCAGGCTTTCACCCGCACCAAGCTCAAAAACATGCTGAGCGGCGGTAATGTCGAGAAAAATATCCGGTCCGGAGAAAAACTGGAGCCGGCGGATGTGGAGGACCGAACGCTTCAGTACATCTATCCGGACGGGGATAGCTACGTGTTCATGAACTCGCACACGGGGGAGCAAATCACGGTCCATAAGGAGGGAGTGGGCAGTGAAGCGGACCTGCTCATCGACGGCATCGATGTGGTGATCACCGTCTACAAGGGCAATCCGGTGTCGGTGACTCTGCCTCCGCACGTGGTGGTTCAAATCGCTGAAACCGAGCCGGGTGCCAAAGGGGACACGGCGACCAACGTCACCAAACCAGCCAAGGTTTCGAGCGGCGCCATCATTCAGGTGCCGCTTTTCGTCAACGAAGGGGATTGGATCCGAGTGGATACGCGCACTCGAAGCTACCTGGAGCGCGCCAAGGCGCCTCAGGGTTAGAGCGGGGGCTCGGGACGGGGGATGAAGAGGACGCGCCCGGCCTGGATGCACGCCGCGGCGCGCGCTTCGTTGGCGACCACGCAATCGCTCAGCGTTCGCAACGCGCCGAGCGGGCCGCCGTTCGATGGGGCGCGCCAGAGCTCGGGTTTGGCGCCGTCTAGGAGCAAGCCGAGTGGGGTGACCGCGACGAACCAGCGACCGTCCGGGGAGAACGGGGTACCGGGCGTGTGCGGAGCGAGTCGCGCTTTCGCGATGAAGGGTGGACCAACCGTCGCGCCAGCCACAATCGCGGTGAGGGCCCCGTCACTCCAACCGAGAGGCGCGGGGTCCGGTGTTTGGGGAACCGAGCCGCCTCGACACGCGCCCGGTCGAGGAGCGAGCAAGTCGGTGGGTTGAGGCTCGCCGGGCGCGGATCGCGAATCGACATAGGTGAGCAACAGTTCGGAACGGTCGCAAGCGTAGGACACTCCGGACCAACGAAGACCCCGCGCGGAGACGACTTCGAGCGGCCAGCTGGGCGAGCCGGCGTCCGCAGAAATGCGCTCTTCGCGCGACGCGTCCGCCGAAACGCGCGTCAGACCGTCAGCGTTTTGAACCAACAGGGTGCCCTGAGACTCGAAATCGAGAGGACTGAATCTCGGACCCGCGCGACGCGGAGGCCTGGCCTCTAGCGTCGAAGCACGGCTGACGTCGAGCTGCTTCATGCCTCGGGTCGCTTCCTTTATCAGCTCGGTTCGGCGCTGCTCCGACAGGGGAGCGAAATACCAGCCATCACGGGTGAGCACTGAAAAAGCATCCGCCAGCCTGCCCTGTTTGAGCCACGCCCGGAGCTCCGCAAATGCGAGCTGCTCCAGAGCCTTGCCCAAGGCCCCGCAGCGAAACGCGGCGCCCTCGTGGTCGAAGATGCGCGGCGTCCCGCTCTCCGAACAGAGCGAGAAGTAAAGGCGCCTGAGATTGGACACGTTTACCGTCACGACGGGGCTTGCGGCCTTTCCACGAGCGCGCGCCGCCTCGGCGGAGGCGAGCTCCGTGAAGGTGCGCACCGGCTCGGAGGTGTCGCGCGCCAGCCCCGATACTCTGTCCAGCCAAACCAGAGGTACGGACACGGGCCGCGCCTGCGGTGTCGGGCTTGGCGCGCTCTGCAACGAAATGTTTACGGCGACGTCATCTCGGCCGTCGCCATCCCGATCCGTCGAATCGACGCTGAGCTCCAGCGACTCGTTTGGGGCGGGAACGGCTGCGCGGAGGCCCAGTAAAAGTGGCTGTTTTGCGGCCGGGCTCACCACCAACACAGCGCGCGCTGGCGAGCGAGCGAGAAGCGGCGACTTGCAAGCTGACCGCACGTACACCGAGACGGTGTGCGCGCCCGTAATCGTCAGCTCGGTGCTCAGCGTGCAGTCCGGCCCCGAGGGGACGTAGCCGGGGGCCGCGACCAGACGGGTCCGCTCTGCTCCGTTCGGGTAAAACCATAGCTCACCAGGTGGGGCAGGGCCGCTATCAGCGGTCGGAAGGATCCAGGCCACGGCGTCGGCGCGCCCGTCTTCGTTGAAGTCGGCGCTCACCCCCTGGTCAAAAACTCGGTGCGGCGGGGCCAGCAGCTCCTGGTCGCCGAACTGCCAGCGAGCCGCGCCATGGGGGGCGAGCACCGACTTTTTTGCAGTGAAAGGCGGAACCGGGGGAACGGAAGCCGAGGCTGGCGGGGCGGGGGCAGCGCTTTCCGCCCCCGAGGCAACGCCGAAAGGGGTGTATGGCCGCTCTTCGCTGCACCGGCTGCAGGCGCTCCCTTGCGCCATTAAGAGAGCCGCCGAGCCGATGGTTAGACCCCGGAGCACGCCCATCGCCCTAACCGCTGGCCCGAGGAGCGGCAAGTACGCTGCGATGGGGTGCGGAACCCGGCTTGAGAAACGGATCCAGGTACGCGGTTTTTTTCCGTCCAGATCCGTTGCTTTGTGCGTCGGGGGAAGGTTTGGACCCCCGGGCGGGGCTGGTGAGAAGAAAAATCAGGTCCCGGGTCCGCCGGTTGGCCGAAACGCCGGGGGGGATTAAAATGAGCGGTTTGCGAGGCTTGTAACACCAGGGTACCGGGCGTACTCTCGGCGCCCCTGTGGCGGCTGCTTGCTCTTGCTAAAGGGCTCCCCTCGACTGTTGCACCATGGACTCGCAGACCATCCGCGCGGCTCTCGGCAAGCTCCAGGCTGACCCTGACTCAGCCGAGGACTGGGAAGCGCTGCGCGCAGCGGCTCAAGACAAAGAGGGGAAGCTTAGCTCGGAAAGCCTGATCCGACTCCTCGAAGCTGCGCGCGAGCGTCACGCCGAGCGCGGGGAGTGGGAAGCGGTTGCCCAATTGCTCGACGTCGAAGCCAAGGCGACCGCGGGAACGCCCGGAGAGGCCGAGCTATTGATGGAGCAGGCGCGCGTCGCCAGCGAGCAGCTGTTCGACGAGGAGGCCGCCTCCGTTCTCTATTACCAGCTCTTGGAGCTCCGGCCGGAGCATCCGGAGGCTACCGCCGCGCTCGACGAGGCCGAAGGCAAGCGGGGAAGGTATGAGGAGCTGTGCGCAACCTATCTCGAGGAAGCCAAGAGCGCGCCGGATGACGTCTACGCAAGCTCGATGCTGATGCGAGCGGCGGAAATGGAGCTCCGGTTTGCGGCAGATGCGCTCGACCTCGAATCGGTGACCGAGCGGCTGGAACAGGCGGTGCGGCTGGATCCGACCAATGAGCGGGCCGGTCGCATGCTGGAGCGAATCTACCGTCGACAGTCCCGTTGGGAAGAGGTGGCGCGCGCGCTGGAGCGGGTTGCGGACCGCAGTGAAGAGGTCGGTGCACGCGTGGGCGCGGGAGTGCGTTTGGCTCGCCTGTACGCGCAGAAGCTCGAGGACAACGGACGGGCTGCGGGCGCTCACGCGCGAGTACTGCGCGATGCGCCCGACAACACCGAGGCCATGGAGTTTCTTTCCGAGTTCTACTCGAACGAAGAGCGTTGGGACGAGCTGGTTGCGCTCTACGAGCACGAGCTCAACCGGCAGGGCCAGCCGACTGCCGAGCAGCTCGGCGACATGCTCCAGATCGCCATGCTGCACTGGCGCAAGCGGGAAAAACCGGAAGACGCGGAGCCCTGGTTCGAACGAGTTCGCAAGCTCCATCCGGACCACGAAGGGATGGTGACCTTCTATCGGGAGTACTCGGTAAAGACCGGTGATGAAGCGCTGTTGCTCGACGTTCTGCAGGGGGCCCAGCGCGCCATCAAAGATCCCGAGAAGAAAAAGGAATTGAGTCGGGAGATCGCGCAGCTGGCGGAAGGTCAAGAAAACGCCCACAAAGCCATCGAGCAGTACAAGAGCATGCTGCGTCACAATCCGGACGACGAATCCGCGCGGGATGCTCTCAAACGGCTCTACCGACAGACGCAGGGTTACAACGCGTTGGTCGAGCTCTTGCGGCAACAACTCGAGCGAACCAGCGCGGATCAATATGAAAAGCGGTTGGAAATTCTGCGCGAGGTGGCTTCCGTCTACCGCCAGCATCTGAAGAGCGATACCGCGCTGGTCTCGGTGTTGAACCAAATCGTTCAACTGGACAATCGGCTGGACGTGCAGGACGTGGTGGAGGTGCGCGAGCTGTGCGCGCTTTACGAAAAGCTCCAGCGCTGGCGCGACCTGCTCACCACCCAGCAGGTCCTCGCCGGAATTACCGAAGACCCGGAGGAAAAGAAGGAGCTCTATCGGTCGGCAGCTCGTCGCTGGCTGGAGCAATTTTCCAATGTCCAGCAAGCCACCGACGCTTACGCGGCGCTGATCAAGATCGCTCCCGAGGACCAGGAAGCGCGGGAAAAGCTGGAAGATCTTTACCGCCGGCGGCGCGCCTGGCCGGCTCTGTACGAGCTCTTCGAAGGGGAGCTCCAGACCAGTGAAGGGGCCCGGCGTCTCCAGCTGATGCAGGAGCTGGCGCAGCTGGCTGCGGAACGCCTTAACCGCGGCGCCGACGCGGTGCGTTTGTACAAGCAAATTCTGGATACTGATCCATCGCGCGGAGACGTGCTCGATCTGCTCGAGAAATACGCGGAGCGCGCCAAGGATTGGGCGACCTTGGGTGAAGCGCTGGAGAAGCGCGTCGACTTGCTCGACGATCCCGCGCAGCGGCTTAATGTCCTGCAGAAGCTCGGCTCGGTTTACGCCGATCAGCTCAAGGACCACCACAAAGCGGCGAGCGCCTGGCGCCGAGTGCTGGAGCTGCAACCCGGCCATCCGCGCGCGCTCAGGGTCTTGCGCGACTCCTACTTGATGGGAGGAGACTACGACGGCCTGGAGCAGCTCTACGATGCCCAAAACGACTGGGAGGGATTGGCCGACGTATTGAGCAATGCTGCCGATCGGACCAAGGAGTCGGCCGTCCGTGTGGAGCTGAGCTATCGCGCGGCAGCGGTGTACGAAACTCGGCTGGGGCAACCGGATCGGGCATTTCGCTCGTACGAACGGATCCTGTCCACCGACCCATCCGATGCGCGGGCGGCTCGCGCATTGATCCCGATTTACGAGCGGGAAGAGAAGTGGATACGCCTGCCGGCACTGTACGAGGTCCTCTACGAGCAAACCGGAGACGACGAGGAAAAGCTCCTGCTTCTGGAAAGGCTGGTGGAGGTCACTGGAAAGCGGTTGAACGACCGCAAAGCGGCCGCCGGTCACGCGCGCAGGGCCTACGAAACCAATCCAACCAGCGAAACTGCGCTGGCCTTGATGGAAGAAACCGCGCGCGGGGCGGGCAGCTGGGAGTCTTTCGTCGAAGCCGTCGAAGCTCGCGTCGCGACGCTCGGCGAACCCGAAGCCAGAAGGAGGGGCAAGAAGAGGAGGAGGGACGAGCCGGAAGAGCCAAGCGCAGCGCCGACCGAGCGGCGAATGCTCGAGCTAAAGCTGGCCAAGGTCTACGCCGAAGAGCTCGGACGCATCGACCAGGCGGTCGAAACCTACAAGAAGCTGCTCAGCCGCGAGCCGGCGGACGGGGAGGCGGTGGAAGCGCTAGAGCAGATATTGCGCCGCGAGGATCGACGCGACGACCTCAGGTGGCTGCTTGCGCTCAAAGTGGAACACGCGGCGGAAGAAGAGCGCAGCCTCATTTTGGCCGACTGGGCCGCGATGGAAGAGGACGTATTTCAAGCTCCTGAGAAAGCCATTGACTGTTACCGGCAGCTCCTGGACTTGGACCGCACGCATCAGGGCGCGTTGGTGGCGTTGCCACGCCTTTTGCTGGCGAGCGGTGACGCGGAAGGTGCGGTGCGCGTCATCGAGCAGCATCGCGACCAGCTGTCCGACGAAGAACGAGCCGAGCGAGAGGTGGAGCTCGCAAGCTTGTACCTTACGAAGTTGAATCGACCGGAGGAAGCGCTGGAGGCAGCAATCCGCGCTCTTGACGTCGGGACCCAGCGCTCCAAAGCCGTCGAGGTTTTGGAAAAGCTGCTGGACAATGATCGGGTGCGGCTGCGGGTGGCTGAGGTTTTGGCCTCCGAATACGCCTCGGGCGGGGACGCGCGCCATGAAGCACAGGCGCTGAGCGTGATATTGCAGCAGACCACGGACGACGTGGAGCGGCTAGCGCTGTATACGCGCCTGGCGGACGTTCACGAACAGAAGCTCAGCGCGCACGGAAAGGCGCTCGATGTCGTACTCGAGGCGTTGCACCGATATCCTCGCGAAATCGGTCTGTGGATTCGCGCGGAACAGTTGTCGGCTCAGTCTGGTCGCCCCACCGATCTGGCCGAGGCGCTTCGAGAAGCTCTGAGCACCAAGCTGCCGCCCGATGTGGAAGCTGAGCTCAGCGAACGCGCGGCGAGACTGCATGAAGAGGCGCTGGGCGATCCGATCGGCGCCACCCCGTATCTGGAAAAAGCTCTGGAGCTCGATCCCGGCAACGAAGTGGCATTCACTCGCCTCAAGGATATTCTCACCGCGGCCGAGCGCTGGAGCGATCTCGAAGCTTTGTACGACCGCGCGTCCAAAGCCATCGATGACCCCGTGCGCCAAACGGAGATGCTGGTCGAAGTAGCCCTCATCTGCGAGGAGATCATCGAGGACCCGAAAAAGGCGACTCTATATTACGAGCGGATCCTGCGGGCTGACCCTCAACACGAAGGTGCCATTCGCGCTCTGGACCGGCTCTACGTGAAGCAAGGCCGGGATCGCGATCTGGCCGAGCTCTTGGCAAAGCGGCTGGAGATGGGGCTGGACGAGGACGTGCTCGAGCTCAAAATCCGGCTCGCCAAAATTCGATTGGACCTTCTCGAGCCCGATCGCGCAATCGGACATGTGGAGGATGTGCTTTCGCGGCGCTCCAACGACCGGGATGCTCGCACCCTGGCGGAGAGGATGCTCGAGATAGGCAGCCTTCGGGTACGGGCGGCGCGGATTCTGGAACAAGTCTACGAATCGCGGCACGAGATACGGGACCTCGATCGGATGCTCAGCATCCGTCTGGAGGGGCTGGACGAAACACCGGAAGGAATGAGCGAGGGGGAGCGACGGGAGCGCGACCAGGAGCGACTAGAGCTCTTGCGCCGCATGGCCGCGCTGAGGGACGACCGGTTGCACGACGATCAGGGCGCTTTGGACACGTTGTCCCGATTGGTGCCGGCTGACCCGTTGGATATCGAGGCCCGGGAACGTCTGTTGGTGGTGGGTCGGAGAGTTGGGGCCCATGAGCGGGTTGCCGAAGTGCTCGCCCAAGCGTCGCAGGGAGCCGATTCGCCGGCTGCGAGGGGCGAAATCCTGATGCGGGTGGCTTCCATTTACGAGGACTTCCTCGGCGATCAGGCCAAGGCCGAGCAAACCTACCGGCAGGTGCTGGAGCTGGATCGGTCCGATGCGGTGCTGGCGCTGCCGGCGGCCCGTGCGCTCGAGCGCATTCATTTGGCGACCGGTCAGCACACAAAGCTTGCCGAAATATTGCGCGTCGAGGTGCGCCTGGAAACCGACGGCCCGGCGCGGCGAGAGCTGCTCGGGCGTTTGGGCGAACTTTGCCAGTCGGTGCTCGACGATGCGAAGGGAGCCATTGAAGCGTGGCGAGCTCGAACCGATGACGATCCGACCGATGAGCTGGCTCTAGCCGCCCTCGATCAGCTCTATCAGCGAACCGAGCAATGGCGTGAGTTGGTGCTCATCATCGAACGGCGTCGCGAGATCACCGACGACGACCAAATGCGAAAGGCGTTGCTGATGCGCGCGGCCGAGATCTACAGAACTCGGCTGGAGTCGGTTTCGGAAGCCATCGAAGCGTATCAGGCGCTCATCGAGCAGTTCGGACCGGACAGCGAATCGTTCAGGGCACTGGAGGCGCTCTTCGAAGCTGCCGAGCGCTGGGACGAGCTGGGTGAAACGTTCGAACGCCACCTGGACATCGTGGAAAGCGATGCGGAGAGGCTGGACCTCTTGGCCAAGGTGGGCGACCTGCGGCGGGAACGACTGGACGACTTGGATGGGGCGCTCGAGGCGTATCGCCGCGCGCTGAGCGTGGATACCGCACACGAGCCGAGCCGGCTGGCGCTGCAAAAGCTGCTCGAATCCGAAGATCCGGCGGCTCGGCGCGAGGCGGCTTTCGTATTGCATCCGATTTACGAAGCGGATGGCGATAATGACCGTTTGCTCAAAGTGATCGAAATCGAAGTGGGCGCTTCCGACGACCCGCTCAACCGACTGGAAGGGTTGGAGAGCGCCATGCGCGTTGCCGAGGGTCCGCTCAACGACAAGCGACGCGCTTATTCTTACGCCCGTCGGGCCGTGCGCACGGCGCTGGGGCACACTGACCTCGAGCAGTGGCTTGACCATCTGGAACGGTTGGCGGCGGCTACCGGCCAACACGCCGATCAGGTGCAGCTGCTGAGCGAGATCGTCGGCGAGATTTTCGACGGAAACATCCAACTGACGGTCACGCAGCGCATCGCAGATCTCGCGCGCGGCCAGCTGAACGACAGGAAGCTGGCGCAAGAGTATTACCAAAAGGCGCTCGAGTTGCGACCCGATGACCGGCGCTCGCTCCGCGCGCTTGAGTCGCTGTATGACGAAGCGGGGGACGCTCAGAGTCTTTTGGGGATTCTGGAACGCCGCGTGGAGGCGGCCGAAAGCGATGCGGAGCGCAAAGAGCTGCTCTTTCGCCGGGCGCGCCTGTTGTCGGAGGTGGTCAAAGACAAGCCGCGCGCGATCGAGGTGTACGAGGCCATTCTGGATTTGGAGCTGGACCCGGCCGCCATCCAGGCGCTCGAAGCACTCTACCGTGAAGTCGAGCGATGGGACTCGCTGATTCAGCTTTACGAGCGGCAGCTGGACGCCGGGCTCGGAAATTCGCCTGACTTACACGTCAAGATCGCCAAAGTGGCCGGACAAAACCAGGGCGACATGTTGCGGGCGTTTGCCGACCTGGAACAGGCGCTGGAAATCGACCGCCAGTATGCCGGTGCGGTGGCCGAGCTCGAGCGAATGCAGGAGAGTGCACCAGAGGCGGAACAGCGCGCCCGGGCAGCGCAGCTTCTGGAACCGGTGTATTTGGTGCGGTCCGATTTCGACGCCGTGATGCGCGCCATTCGCTCGCGCCTGGAGTTCACCTCCGACGTGCTCGAGCGGCGCGAGCTTCGCACTCGCCTGGCCAAAATGTTCGAGGAGCAGCAGGAAGATTACGCCTCCGCCTTAGAGACCATCGCCAAGCTCTTGCCCGATGACCCGAGCGACGAAAACACGATTTCTGAGCTGGAACGGCTGGCCAAAGCGGCCGGCGCGGAAAAGCGGTTAGCTGAAATTTACGCCGCCGAGTTGGAACGGACTCCCTCGGATGATCCAACCACGGTGCGTTTGGCGCGGCGTACCGGCGAGCTGTTCGCTCGGCTGGTGGAGCTCGATCGAGCGCTGGTGTTTTATCGCCGCGCGCTCACCGTAGAGCCCGACAGCGTTCCGTTGTTCGAGGCGATTGACGATATCCTCAAGCGCACCGAACGGCACGAAGACCGAGTCCAGCTGTACCGCGACGCGCTCGAGCATCGCTTCGAGCCGGCTGAACGACTGCGCCTGCTGCACACGATTGCCAGCTTGCAGCGGGGGCCGCTCGGCCAGCCGGACGAGGCAATTGAGACCTATCGTTCTTTACTCGACGTGGAGCAGTCCGACCAGCGCGCGCTCGAGGCGCTGACCGAGCTGTACCGCGAGCGCAAGCGCTGGGATGACCTGGCGGAGCTCCAACTCCGCCGGGCCGAGTCCGCAGAACGACCGGAAGAAGCGGCCGAGCATCGGCTGGCGCTGGCCTTGCTGTTCAAAACCGAGCTCGGCGACGTGGACCGCGCTCTCGATCAGCTGCAAGAAATCGTCAATGTGCTGCCGAGCCACCCGGCGGCAATCCACGAGCTCGAGGTTTTGCGTGAGGATGACCAGCACAAGCAGCGAGCGGTCGAAATTCTTCGACCCCTTTACGAAACCACTGACGACTGGAAGCGGCTGCTCAAGCTGAATGAAGATCGCTTCGCGCTGGCCGCCGATCCTTCCGACAAGGTGAACGTTCTTCGCGAAACGGCGCGGCTCTGGGAGGAGCGGGGGCGGGACTTTTCGCGGGCTCGGCGCGCTCTGGCCGAGGCGATTTTGATCGACCCGGACGATTCGGGGGTGCGCTCGGAATACGAGCGACTGGCCGAGCTCGGACGAGCCTGGGACCAACTGGCGGAGACTTATGAACTGGTGCTCACCGAAAAGCCGGACACCCCCAGCAAACGCGATATCTTGGCGGTTCTCGCTAAAGTTCACGACACCCAACGCAACGACCCGCGACAGGCGCTGAACGCTTATCGGCGGTTGCACGGCGTCGACTCTGCGGAGATGGAACCCCTGGAGAAGCTCGAGCAGCTGTCGATGTTGCTCGGCGACTGGCCGGTCCTGGTGGAAGTTCTCACGACCAAGGCCGACCTGGTGATGTCGGACGACGAGAGAGCGGCGGCGTGGCGTCAAGTGGGCGAGGTCCGCCGAGATATGCTGGACGATTCGGACGGCGCGGTGGCTGCGTACGAGCGCGCAATGGAGCTTGACCCGCAAGACACCAATATACTGGATCAGGTCATCCGGCTTCATGAGGACAAGGCGAACGCGGATCGCCTGGTCGAGCTCTATCAGCAGCGGGTGGACTTGATTCAGGATGGGGACCAGGACTTGAAATACGAGCTCCTGGTCAAGTCGGCTGACCTCTTCGAAAAGACGCTCACCAATAGTGAACGCGCCATCGAGGCGCTCAGACACGCGTTGGAGGTGCGTCCCGGCGACAGTCGGGTGTTGATGGCCCTCAACCGCTTGTACCGTCAGGAAGAGATGTGGCCCGAGCTACTGGACGCGTTGCGCTTGCAGGCGACCGGCGTGGAAGGCGCCGAGGC
>DASXTY010000445.1:0-6855 GCA_036505155.1 Polyangiaceae bacterium
GTGCCCCACAAGTGCTTTTCCGGCAACCGGCCCACCAATTCGTTTCTGTTCAATAAACTCACGCCGCGCAGCTTGGGGCGATTGATTGCCTTCTACGAGCACAAGATCTTCGTGCAAGGGATCATTTGGAACATCAACAGCTTCGATCAATGGGGCGTGGAGCTGGGTAAGCAGCTGGCTCAGGTGATTTTGCCGGAGCTCGAAGGCGACAGTGAGGTACAGTCCCACGATACCTCCACCAATGGGCTCATCAACTATTTCAAACGCACGCGCGGGTGATGTCATGGCCAAAAGCTTGCTCGAACAACTCCAACAAATGACGGTGGTGGTTGCCGACACGGGCGACATCGATTCGATCGAACGCTATCGGCCGCGGGACGCGACCACCAACCCGTCGTTACTGAGCGCCGCGGCGCAAATGGATCGCTATCGCGACATCGTCGATTCCACGCTGCGCTGGGCGCGAACCAAAGCCGGAGCCGCCGCCGAGCCGCATGCGGTGGTGAGCCTCGGCATGGACCGGCTGGCGGTGGAGTTCGGCCGCCGCATCTTGGAGATCGTACCGGGGCGCGTATCCACGGAAGTCGACGCACGGCTTTCGTATGACATCCCCGCCACCGTGGCCAAGGCGCATTTGCTCATGAGCTATTACGCGGAAAGCGGGGTGGAACGGGATCGCGTGCTCATCAAGATCGCGTCCACTTGGGAAGGGATACGGGCCGCGGAGCAGCTCGAAGGCGAAGGCATCCATTGTAACTTGACCTTGCTCTTTGGGATGCACCAAGCGGTTGCTTGCGCGGAAGCAAAGGTCACCCTGATCTCGCCTTTCGTGGGTCGAATTCTGGATTTTTACTTGAAAAAGACGGGTCGCGACGGGTATCCGCCCGACGAGGACCCCGGGGTGGTTTCAGTCACCCACATCTACAACTATTTCAAGCATTTCGGATATCGGACCGAGATCATGGGCGCGAGCTTTCGCAACCTCGGAGAGATCCGTGAGCTTGCCGGTTGCGACCTTTTGACCATATCGCCCAAGCTTTTAGGAGAGCTTTCCGCTCAGGACGACGCGCTGGCCCGCAAGCTCGATCCCGAGCAAGCAAAAAGCGACGCGATCGATCGCATCCACGTCGATCAAGCAACCTTCGAGCGCATGCACGCCGAGGACGAAATGGCGCGCGTAAAGCTGGCGGAAGGTATCGAAGGGTTTTCCAAGGCGGCGCTGGCGCTCGAGCGGCTGCTCGAAGACCGACTCCAGGAGCTCGAAGGGCGGCATCGGTTAGGTCGCGCCGCCGCCGATGTGTTCCAGATCTATGACCTCGATGGCGACGGAGCCATCACCCGCGAGGAGTGGCTGGGAACGGACGCGGTGTTCGACGCGCTGGATACGGATAAGGACGGCAAAATCAAGCCGGAAGAGCTGGCCGCCGGGCTCGGCGCGGTATTCGAGCTCGAGCGAGGCTAGAATTCATTGACGCGGCGCGGGAGTCGAGAATGGGTCCTGCAAGTATCAAATATCACATGCTCGAGTACCGTTTGCCAGGCGTTTCGCGGATATTACGGTATAGTAACTAATATAACGGTACAGTAATAAATCCCATTCACTATATGGCCCCTGACCTACGGATGACATACCCTGATCGAGTTGGCTCTAACTACTCGCGGAGTGGATCGGAGACACGGATGAACATCAGGATGAGCTTGTTTGGGACCAGGTTGTGCCTGTCGGCAGTTGCGATATTGGGATGCGGAGGGGGTGGCAACGCCGGGCCGAGCTCGAACGGTAACGGCGCGGAGCCCGGCTCTTCGGTCGGCTTGACGCCGCTCACGGACTTGACCGGTACTTACAAGGGCGAACCCGGCGGCCTCTACCCCGGCGGTGGGAACCAATTGCCGGCAGCAGTGGAACAAGCTGCTCAGCGCATGTCCGCGCGCATCCAGCCGAGGGACGCAACCGGCGCCGCCGATCCGACGGGCCAGGTTGCCCTCATATCCATCGGCATGTCCAACACCACTGCTGAATTTTCGACCTTCAAGCAGCTCGCCGACGGGCTCGCGACAAAGTCGAACCAGCTCGTGATCGTGGACGGCGCACAAGGCGGCATGGACGTCGCTGCCTGGGCGGTACCTGACGCCCAGCCCTGGCAGGTGCTCGACCAGAGACTGCAAGCAGCGGCCGTCAGCCCGGCGCAAGTCCAGGTCGCTTGGATCAAGCATGCCAAAGCCCGCCCCACGAGTGATGGGGAGTTTCCCGATCACGCTCAGCGCCTCAAAGAAAACCTGGTTACCGTGCTCAATTTGGCGAAGCAGCGGTTCCAGAATTTGCAAGTTGTTTACCTTTCGAGCCGCATCTACGCCGGCTTCGCATCCACGCCCCTAAACCCCGAGCCCTACGCTTACGAGAGCGCGTTTTCAGTCCGGTGGCTCATCGACGAGCAGCAACAGGGACGGCCGGAGCTCGCGTTCGATCCGGGTCCGGCGCCCCTCGTTTTGTGGGGACCATACCTTTGGGCAGATGGCATCCACGCACGCTCCGACGGGCTCAGCTGGCCGAGAAGCATGTTTGCGGACGATGGGACACATCCGTCCCAGGCTGGGCGAGAACAAGTGGCCGGGCTCCTGCTCGACTACTTCGCGAGCGACGTGTACGCCCGAGGTTGGCTGCTCACCGCGCAGTGACCCAACCCGACGAGGGGCTCTCGAAGTCGGCCGTCGAGCTCCGCTTTCCGCTCGAGAAAAAGCCAGGATTGCTCCGAATGGCGATAGACGAGTATCTTGGCGGCTTCCGCCGAGGACTTTTGACCACAACGGAGCAACTTACAATGGGCTGGGACAAAGTGAAGCTAGGCGCACACGTCATTACCTGGGGCGCGGATTGGCGACAGGCGATCCAAGACATCGGCAGCCAGGGTGTCACGGGCGTCGAGACGTGGCCCGACGTGGTGGATAACTATTGGGGGCGGGAGCAGGAGCTGGTCACCTTCCTGGCGGACCACGGCGTGCAGCTCATCTGCCTGTACGGCGGCGGAAAGATGTCGATCAAGGAACGGCAGCAACAAGACATCGACAGAAATGTCCGCATGGCCGAGTTCCTTGGAAAGTGCGGCGCCCAGCGCATGAACCTCGGTGGAGGAGACCGCAAGGGCGGCAACTACACCGACGACGATTTCAAAGTGCTGGCGGAAACCATGAACCTCATCGGAGAAAAAGCGCTCGGGTTCGGCGTGAAGGCGCACTATCACCCGCACCTAAACACGCTGGGCGAGCAGCCTCACGAAATCGACCGGATCTTCGAGCTGACGGATCCGCGCTACGTCTTTGCGGGCCCCGACCCCGCGCACCTATACTTGGGGGGATACGACCCGACTGCCTTTGTCCGCAAATACGCGTCGCGCATCGTGTATTTCCACTTCAAAGACGTCACCCAAGGTTTGACTCCGCAAAACTGGAAGGACAAATCCGGCCGGTCTCCGTCGCAGGGCGCCGAGCGCGAGGTGCTGCCGCTCTTCACCGAACTCGGCACCGGTGATGTTCCGCTCGAGTCGCTGGTCCAGACGATTTTCGAGATTGGCTACGAAGGCTGGCTCACGATGGAGATCGACTCCACCACGCTCTCATCGCCCCTCGAGTCTCTCATGGTGAACAAGCGTTATTTGATCGACAAATTGGGGCACCCGAAGTTTTGAGGTTGCTATTTATCGCGTCCTCTACGCAGATCTTTCTGGGAGGCGCCCAGGGGTGGCACCCATGGTGGGCCTGCTCGGGCTGCTGCTCTGGCCGTCGATGGCAAGCGCGCAGGCGGCAACCGATGCGGCTTCCGCTGCCCCCGACACATCGCGGACGCCGTCGGATACGGCGGCACAAGCGCGAGAGCTGTTCGATCAAGGGCGCGCGCTCATGGATCAGAAAGATTACGCGACCGCGTGTGCCAAGCTCGAGGAAAGCCAGAGGCTCGATCCAGGCGGCGGGACGCTCTTAAACCTGGCGCTTTGCCATGAGCTTTTGGGGAAAACCGCAACCGCCTGGGCGGAGTTTCATGAGGGCCTTCGCATCGCGGTTCGCGACGGGCGCGGCGATCGCCAGGAGCTTGCTGAGCAGCACTTGAAGACGGTGGGACCCAAATTGTCGCGGCTGAGCGTGGTCGTTCCCAAGTCAGCGCGCGCCGCGGGACTGGTCATTCGCCGTAACGGCGTCGCGATTGGCGAGGCGGTCTGGGGTGAGCCGTTCCCGGTGGACCCCGGGGAGCAGGTGCTCGAGATCAGCGCGCCGGGAAAAATTTCGGTGCGCCGTGCCGCTACGGTTGGGCCCAACGGCGACCTGCAACAAGTCATCATCGACCCGCTGAAGGACCTGTCGGTTGCGCCAGCAGAAACGGCGAGTGTTTCACACCGCGCTCCCGAAAAGCCCGTCGGTGAGCCGGCGACCGAAACCGGGAGTGGCTCGCACCAGCGCCTGTACGCGCTGGTCACCGGCGGCGCAGGTGTTGCCGCGCTTGGTGTGGGTACCGTGTTCGGCATCCGCGCACTTCAACTGATGAGCCGAGCTAACAGTGAGTGCTCCAGCTACTGCAGCACTTCGGGGATCCGGGATAGCAGAAGCGCCGCCACCAGCGCCAACGTGAGCACCGGTTTTTTCATCGGCGGCGCGGTTCTGACCAGCCTGGGCGCGGTCTTGTTTCTCACTGCGCCCGCGGAACGGAGCTTGCATGCTTTCGGGCCTGAGGTCCAGGTCGCGCTCGGCGCGTTGAGTGCCAGCGTGTCGGCGACGTTTTAAGCAGGAAGGATGATGGTTTTGAGGAAGCTCGGTTCAGTGGGTGTGGCTCTGGTGCAGATGGCTCAGCTCGGTTGTGCGCAGGTTGGGCGGGTCGAAGAAAAAAACTGCGCTTTGCGGTGCGCAAGCGTGACAAAAAGGTTGGTTTGCGACGGGAGCGCCGTCCGCGAGGTGGAATGTGGACGAGGCGAGTCCTGTAGCGAAGGAAGGTGTTTGCCGAACGTGTCAACACTCACGGCTTCCTCCACGCACGCTTGCGTAGTAAAGGCGGACAGCACGGTTTGGTGCTGGGGATCCGCAACCAGGGATCAAACTTATGCCTGGAGCGCTGTCCCGGTGCTTTTGGTGCTTCCGCCCGGTGTGGTGGCAAAATGGGTGTCGGCGGGTCCGCTCCACACTTGCGCCATTAGCGTGGTCGGCGACGTGTATTGTTGGGGGCAAAACTTCGCCGGGCAGCTCGGCAACGGCAGAGTCGAGGAAAGCGGGACCAGCAGCGAAAAAGCAGAAAAAGTGGCCCTTCCCGGGCCGGCGTCGACGGTCAGCATGGGCTTTGCTCACTCTTGCGCGCTCTTGGAGAACGGCCGGGTGTTCTGCTGGGGCGGGAACCATTTGGGTCAGAGCGGGCTGGATCCCGGGGTAACCTGCACAGATTTATCGACCTGGCAAACCATCCCAGACATCCTTTCCCACGCGTCCCCAACCGTGCCCATCGTGGTTCCCTTCGCAAACGAAATTCCGCTAACCGGCGTTACGGATCTCAAAACCGTCAAGCACCATAACTGCGCTCAAATCGGCTACGCGATCTATTGCTGGGGGTCGAACTGCGGCGGCGACGGAGACGATCTCGTGGGCTTGTGCACCTATCAGTGTGAACCGCCGTGCGCACAAAACCAGCCGTTCGCAGGCGACCCCGCTGGTGGTCAGCTACAAATAACGCCCTCCACCACAAACGAGGATTGCTTTCGCGCGATCCCGGTCAAGATGGAGACTATGGGTAACGTGCAAACATTTGGACTCGGTTTTTCTTCGACGTTTGCGATTCGATTCGATGGTTCAGGCTCCGGCCCCGTGTACGCCTGGGGTGCAAATGGCTACGGTCAGCTGGGGTTGGGTAGTCCAACGGCTTACGAAGCCTCGGCCAAAACCGTGGTCAACCAGACCGACGATCTTTTCGGCTCTGCTACAAACCTGATCTCTTCCGAGGGGGCGGACATGTGTGCAAAAAGATCGGACGGCTGGTGGTGCTGGGGGGTGAATCAGCACGGAGAGCTCGGGTGGGCACCGGGTGACAGCAGGCCCTACGCGTGGAAGTCGGCAAGCATCCCAAAAGACGCGATGCAAATCGCGCGCGGGGACGACTACGGTTGTGCCTTGTCTCCGCCCGGGTCAGCAGAGGTATGGTGCTGGGGCAGGGCAGGGCGTCTCGGCAATGGCGAGGCGGAGGGCGGTCCCGACCGATCCGACCCGGTGCGCGTTTTCTGGCCCTAGCGCAGGCTGTCAAAATCCGGCCGGTTGTGTTGAGCGCGCGGACCTAACCGGGTACTCTGGCTACCGTGGACGAGGGTCCCGCTGTCGCACGTTGGTCCGGGGAGGTGCTCCCACCCCGGCTCGCTGGGAAGTACCGACCGCTGCGCGTGATGGCGTCCGGTGGAATGGGGACGGTGTACGAGGTGGAGCACGAAGGCACGGGCGAGCGTCTGGCTTTGAAGGTGCTCAAGGGAGGGGCGTCGGAGCTGGATCCCGTAACACTCGAACGCTTCCGGATCGAGGCGAGAGTGTCGGCGCGCATCAAAAGCGAACACATCGTGCGCGTGATCGACGCTGACCTTGCCCCGGAGCTCAGCGGGGCGCCTTTTTTGGTGATGGACCTTCTCGAGGGCGCTAACTTTGCCGAATACGCGGGAAGTGAGCCGCAGCCGCCGGAGCGGGTTGTGGATTATCTGGGGCAAATCGCGCGGGCGCTGGACAAGGCGCACGGCCTCGGCATCGTGCATCGCGATCTCAAACCGGAAAACCTGTTTTTGGAGAGGCTTCCGGATGGATCGAATCGAGTAAAGATCTTGGACTTCGGCGTGGCCAAGGTCCGAG
>DASXTY010000446.1:0-3361 GCA_036505155.1 Polyangiaceae bacterium
CTCGGCGTGGAGTCCTTCTTGGTGCCGCGTTCTTCAGGGCACGCCGATGCTCGCGGTCCGGCTCTGCACCTTCAGAGAATCGACCCCACCGCATACCGGTCATCTGACCGCGGTCCAAACGAAACCGTACTTTTAGCGGAAATGCTCCTGCCGCAGCCGGGAGCATTGACGCTTCTCGAAGCTCGCGAAGCAGTGCTCTCGAGCTTGCGAGAGCATTTTCCATTTCTAGACGAACATTTGTTGGTGGTCGATTCGGTGCACGATGGGCTTCCTCTGTACGATTTCTCTCGTGGCAGCCGGCGCGACGTCGACCGAATCCACCTCACCGAATCGGCCCCCGGCCCCGAGCCCATGGTGTGTCAGTGGAAGGTGGACCCTCCCGGCTATCTCGAACTGGCCGGCGAACCCGTGCGCGGGCCGATTCGCGGCACCTATCTGGTAGGTAAAACGGTGCTTCCCGCGCTGGGCCAGGAAGGCGAGCTTCTGGCGGCGTGGGGAGTGGCGCGCCTGATCACCCGCGCCGATCGCGGGAGGCAGAAGCTGCGGCAACAAATGTGGAGCAAAGTCGAAGAGAGCTAGTGTGCTGAGTCCGCAGCGGGCCGCGAAGCGGCCGTCCAGCAATTCTGGAAGGAATTGGGAGACTCAGGACACTAACGCTGCTACCCGAATTCCGAGAGCCCGCATTGGCAGAGTTGCAGGTTCCGGATTCGGGGCTCATTATCTGACGTTTCCGCATACTTTAGCGCTGAAGAGCCATGTTTCCCCGGCAGCTGAGCACTCTCCTCTTAGTCGTGACAGCGATGTTGGTCCCGACCTTGGTGCAGGGCGCGGAGAGTAACCGGGTGCAAGTGCTCGGCGTCTGGAGCGAGGGTGATTTCACACACGCAAAGCTGCTCACGGACGCGCTAAGACGCGTGGTGGGAAACTCCAGCGAGTGGGTTCTAGCGCCGGGTGACTACTCGCTGGAAGTGCTGGCGGCCGCGCTCGGTTGCAACGAGCCCCCGGATGCTCAGTGTCAGGCCCGAATTGCGCAACAGCTCGGAGTCGACCGGTACGTGTGGGGTATCTTGCAGCACAGCGGTTCGGAGCTGGTCGCTTTTTTGCACCTTTGGGAGTCAGGCGCGCAGCGCTCGCAGGCCCGCATCGGTTACAGCGTCAACGCTTCGGAGCACGCCCTTCGCAAGCTTGCGGGAGACGCCTTCTTCAGGCTCACCTTGCCTCCCACTAGCCCAAAACAAGGCGTCTTGGTGGTGACGGCAGCGGGAAAAGTGGAAGGGGAGCTTTTCGTGGACGGAACTTCGGTGGGACCAATTCACGCGGGATACGCCGAGATCGTGGTGCCTTTGGGCAAACACCAAGTGCGCTTGCGCGCTGCCGGCTATCCGGATGTCGCCCGTGAAGTCGAGGTGCTCGGGAAGGGACCGACCGACCTCTTATTTCAGCGAAGAAAGCATGAGGTTCTTTCGCCCGGCAGCGAACCGCCGCCGAAGGAGGTTAGCTACACGGGACGGACTGCTGCCATCATCGCAATGGGAGGGGGTGCGGCTCTGATTGCGGGCGGCGTGGTGTTTGCGCTGCACGTGGATAAGATTCAGAAGGACCCGAGCTTCGTCCGATATCGCGCGGGGCTTCGAACCGACCAAAATGCTTGCACGGAAGCGGACCGCGGAACCGTTGTGGTCGGGGCGATGGAGTCCAGTGAAGTGTCGCGAACCTGCTCCTCGGCAAAGACCTATCGAGCGCTCGAGGTCGCGTTTCTCACGACGGGCGCGGTGGCAAGTGTTGCCGGGGTCGTCACCTTGCTAGTCACCGCCCCCAAAAAGGCGCCAGCCGGCCAGGCGGGCGCCGTCGATGCCATGACGGCGCGGCGACCGTCGGGTGGCAAGGGTGTGTTGAATCGGCTCCAATCTGATTTGAGGCTGTATCCCGGTGGTGCTGAGCTAGAGGTGCGGGTGACCTTTTGAGCTTGCGGGTGGTTGCCGGTAAATTTCGCGGTCGTAAGCTTCAGGCTCCCCATGGTTTCGACACGCGTCCCAGCACCGGCCGAATGCGCCAGGGCATGTTCTCCGTGTTGGGAGACATAACGGGCGCCCGCGTGGCCGACCTGTGTGCGGGAAGCGGATCACTGGGAATCGAAGCCCTCTCGCGCGGTGCTGTGCACGTGACGTTTGTCGACTCGTCCCCCGCGGCCGTCGCGGTCATTCGCGCAAACCTCGCATCTTTGGGTTTGGGTCCTCGGTCGACCGTGATCACGAAAACGCTGGAACGGTGTGGCGGTGAGTTAAACGTAGAACCATTCGACATCATTTTTTGCGACGCCCCGTGGGGGCGCCTCCCCGCCATCGAGCGCGCCTTGAGAAAATTGTTGAACATCGCCTTGCTGACCCGGACCGGCGTGCTGGTGCTCGGACACCCGGCTGCACAGGCGCCACACCCGCCGGGGCCAAAGCTGGAGCTTATCGATAGAAGAAAGTGGGGGGATTCCGGTGTTTCTTTTTTCCGCGAACATTTGACCGAGAGCGCGCATCTGAACCCCTGATGCAGCGGGCTTCAGCGTTTTTTTCTTCCGGCGCTGAGTCTGAGCAGTCGAGAAAATGAACGACCACGATCCGAACGGAGTGTCCCTTATCCCCGGTAGCGCACCGTCGCCGCGCAAAGGCACGGGCAGCGGCGTTTATTTTGCGATAGCCGGGGCCATGTTGTTGATCATTGCAGGGCTCGTAGCCTGGAAGCTCGGTGACCAGCGCCCGGATCCGCAGCCTGCGCCAGCGGTTGCACCCACATCTCGACCCGAGCCCCTGCTCGAGCAGCCCCCTCCACCCCCGCCGTCGGCGGACGTCCCTCCCGCCGCAAGCTCGGCCCCCGCCGCGAAGGCGGCAGGACGACAGGCGCCAGCAGCCGGTAACTGCGACGAATCCTGCACCGGGGATGCGGGTCCGGCCCTGCGCAGCGAGCTCAGGAGCCGAGCGCTTCGGGCGCGAGCCTGTTACGAAAAGGCGCTCCTGCGCAACCCCGGGTTGCAGGGTCGGCTGGAAGTTGCTGTACGGGTGGGAAAAAACGGACAAGTATGCTCGGCCAGCTCAACCCTGGACCAAATCGGCGAGCCGACCGTGGCCGCTTGTGTGGTAAAGATGTTTCGTGCAGCAGCTTTCCCCGCCCCGCGAGGGGGTTGCGTCGACACGAAAGTTCCGATGAACTTCGTTCCGAAGTCGTGAAACATCCCCTCCACCGCATTCGGTTCGCCTGCGCGGCCGGGCTCGGCATCGTCGCCGCCGTAGGCTGGGCGGCTGCCTGTAGCAGTGAGGGAACCACTTCAGCCTGTCCCCCGTTGCAAGTTTACGACATCAAAGACGCCTACGCG
>DASXTY010000447.1:0-3405 GCA_036505155.1 Polyangiaceae bacterium
GGCTCCGGGTGATCCCGGAGTTGATCTCGACTGTCTACCGCTGGTCACCGCAGTCCACAACGCGACCCTGCGAGGTGGCTGTCAGGGCGGTTGGGTTGCAGAAGTACTGGAGGTCGTTCTCGCAGGCGCAGTCCAAGTCACCGATCCCTTTACGCCGCCCGAACCGGGAAAGCCTCCGCCGGTGATCCTGGAGAGGTTTTTCTGGCCCACCGCCAATGAGACGGCCTGCGTTGACACTCAAGGACGGCTCCCGGGCGATTGTCTCTTCGTGGTGCAGTTGGAAAAGCTTTGAATCATGGCACGATCGCACGGCCGGCAACCGTGGTCGTGCTGGCGTTCGTGTTGGTCGGTCGAGCCGGCGCGTACGTGCAAGCCCGGACCAGCCCACACCGAGCCGGCCTGCACTGGACGCGATTCCCGGTCACTCTCACTCTCTCCGCGGCACACCAGCCAGCAGCAATGTCCCGGTCCGACTTGGAGCAGTCCATCCGTGCGGCGCTTGCGACCTGGAGCACTGTGGGTTGCTCTGCGGTCGAGCTTCGCTTCCGGGGAACTTCGCGAGTGGCAGACCGGATCGGCAAAGATGGTGTCAACGCCATCGTTTTCCAGGATCGCGAGTGGTGCAAGAACGGCGAGCGTCGCAGTGGAACCTGTTACGACCCAGAGATGATGGCGGTGACGTCTGTGTTCCGGGTCGATCGCTCCGAATCAGCGGACGAAGGGCTCATCATTGAGGCGGATATCGAGCTCAACGCCGTCAACTTTCGTTGGGTGCAAACCCCGAGTTCGAATGCCGGGCCGCCGTACGAAAGGGACCTCCAGGCTGTCTTGACGCACGAGATTGGTCATTTGCTGGGACTCGCGCACAACTGCGACGATGGTTCGGAGTTCCATCCAACTGATGCGATCGGCGGGGAATTACCGCGCTGCGAGCGCGCTCCAGAAGCGTTGCGACAGTCGGTGATGTTCCCTGCGCTAAAGCTTGGGGCGGAGGCGGTGCCCCGCCTGCCGGTGCGTCGGCTCGCCGCCGATGACCAGCGAGCCGTCTGTGACATTTACCCCGTTTCCCCGGGGAGATCCGCCCACGATGGTGACGCACACGGGAAACTGCGAGGTCTGGCGGGCGGTGCGTGCGCCATCCACTCCGGACAGTTGTTCGGTGACGAGGGCTTCTTCGCGTGGCTGATCGCTACAGTTGTTCTTGTCGCGCGCTCTTCATCACGCCGCAACATACGGAATCGTCATCGGACCCTCGGGCAGCACCGCAATCGGCGCGTCGCCTCCCAGCCGTTCGAGCTCGCTGGAAATCCGGGCACCGATGTCCGGTACTGGATCCATGTGCGCGCGCCGAACCTCTTCCACGGGCAGGGAACTGTGCAGGCCGAGCCGAGCCCGGAGCGCGAGCATTGCGAAGAGCTGCGCCGACCACTGCTCGTACATAGAGAAGCCGGGCGCCATGATGGCGTCCAGGATCGCGCGCGGGCTTTCGTGCTCGAGCAGCAGCTTTTTGAAATTTCCGGCAGGAAAACCATCGCTGCATTCGGATGCGGTCAGGATATAGCCGCCAGGTTCCACGATCTGTGCGCCTGCCGACATGCCCTTCACGGTTTGGTAAAGGTTCAAGTCGAGCGGATAGCCGGAGTTGGTGGTGAGCACGATGGGGTAGGTGCGCTCGCAGCGCGCCATGGCAAATTGCCGCGTGAACTCGCAGCCTTCCCGGTGCGCCTGCATGACGTCTCCGCAGAAAAAATGGACGATTTCGCGCTTCTTGTTTTGCGCCACGTTTATCAAAAAGTCCACAGGGAGTAGCTTCCCTCCGTCGCGCACCAGCGCCTGCGTGGGATTGCCCTCGAGCTTGCCCCAGGTGCTCGCGGGATCGCCAACCACGCTAGCTCCATGATAGTGCAAGATGCTGTCAATGTCAGCCAGCGCCGGGAACACGCCCTTGTACCCGCCTGAGAAACCGGCCATGAGATGTGGCTCGATGAAGCCGAGCACGATGCGGCGGTCGGCCTCCACGTAATGCCGGTTGAGAAAAATCGCGTGTCCATCACCGAGCTGGCCGGCGGCGGCCAGGCTGGCCTGGTCGTACGCGTCATGATTCACCACGCGATAGCGCTCCAAGATTGAGTCGCCCACCATGCGAGAAAGCTCGTCGGGTCGACAAGCGCGATGCGATCCCGTTCCGGTGATGATGGTGACGCGCTCGGGGGCCACATGCTCAAGCTCCTGGAATAGCCAGCCGAGCAGGCGTGCCGATGGCATCGGTCGCGTGACATCTGGAATCACGACGCTCAATCGCTCCCGGGGCCCAATCGCTTCTCTGAGCGGCCGCGTGCCGATGGGCGATCGGACCGCCTCCTGAAAGCTCCGCGCTTCGTCCGCGAGTCCCTCCAAAAACCGGGGCTGAATGAGGTCCACCTGCCGTCCCGGCACGTCCACCTCGAGCCCCTGCTTTCCATATTGCACGGAGATGCGCATGACCGAAGCCTAGCACCCGGGCGGCGCTCCCGGAACTGGTCGTGCTAAGAACGGCCTTCGGATCGAGCCATGGCGATCATCGAAGCTCGAAAACTCTCCAAGGTTTATCGCACCGCGGTGAAGCAACCGGGGCTCCGGGGTGCTCTGCGCCATTTCCTGCGCCGCGAATACCGTGAAATCCACGCGGTGCGCGCCATCGACTTGTCCATCGAGCCGGGCGAAGTAGTCGGCTTTCTCGGTGCGAACGGCGCTGGCAAGACCACCAGCTTGAAAATGCTGAGCGGGCTCATCTACCCCACCAGCGGCGAAGCCAGAGTGATCGGCCACATTCCCTTCCAGCGTAACCGCGACCTCTTGCGGCGCATCACTCTGGTGATGGGGCAGAAACAGCAACTGGTGTGGGACCTTCCCGCCATGGACTCGCTCAAAGTAAATGCCGCGGTTTACGAGCTGGATGCGCAAAAAGCCGCGCGTGTCATGGGCGAGCTCGGTGAAATGCTCGGCTTGGGGGAGACGTTGTACCGCCCGGTGCGAAAGCTGTCCCTCGGAGAGCGAATGAAGTGCGAGCTCATGGCATCGCTGCTCCACGAGCCGCAAGTGTTGTTTCTCGACGAACCCACACTCGGTCTCGACGTCAACGCGCAGGATTCCATCCGTAAGTTTCTTCACGAATACAATGCCCGCTATTCGGCGACCATTCTGCTCACCAGTCACTACATGGCGGACATCGTCGCCCTCTGCCCGCGGGTCATTCTGATGCACGAGGGCTCCTTGATTTACGATGGCAGCTTGACAGGAATCGTCGACCGCTTCGCTCCCTATCGAGAAATCGAGCTGAAGCTGGCCGAGCCGGTGGACACTAGCCGTCTTCGTCAATTCGGAGAGGTAGCGGCTGCCAACGGCCGAACCGTCCGTTTGATCGTG
>DASXTY010000448.1:0-8483 GCA_036505155.1 Polyangiaceae bacterium
ACGTCCCGCTCCGCGAGCATGCGGATCGCCTCCCGTGAGCCAGGAACGTCGGCGCTCATGACGCGCGGCACCTCCTTGCATCGTCCGCCGGTAGTGAACGCATCGCCGGCGATGAGCGTGTCACCGCACAAGACGGATATATGTCCCGGCGTGTGGCCTGGCGTGGCGATGATCTCGAGTCCGTCCAAGACTTCGCCGCCCCCGAGCCAACGCCCCACTTCGGGCTGACGCGCACGCCCGCCGAGCGCGATCACAGCTCGCTTGATGAGACCAAAGCCGGACGGAAGCTTTCCGGCAAAGTAGTCCGCCTCGTCGCGGTGTGCGGTGACCTCGGCGCCGGAAAGTTCCTGCAGGTGTGCCGCGCCTCCCGCGTGATCGCCGTCGGCGTGCGTCAAGATAATCCGTCGAAGGTCGGTCGGCTCTAGACCCGCCCGCGTCATCGCGGCCAGAATGCGCGGCACATCACCCAGGGTGCCTGCGTCGATCAAAGTGGGCACATCGCCAACCACTAGCTGGCAGTGCGAGAACCGGAGCTGGATGTCGACGATGCGGGCCATCATCACCTGCGTTTGCGCACCCAGAGCTTTTGCTACGCCAACGGGTGTGGCGTTCGCTGCATGCTGACCAGGATCAAAATCCCGGGTCGCGCTGCCACTTCTTCGGGCTCCCAGCCGGGGCTGCCGAAGCTGCTGCTGGAGCCTCCTCGGCTTTTGCTTTCTTCGACCCCGCTCTGGATTCTCCTGCCGGCTTGGCAGCGCCCCGACCTGCTTCGCCGGGCTTGGCCGGGGCAGCGGGCTTCTGGGCCTGCGCGCTCTTGTCAGCCTGCTGGTCGGCGGGGAGTGAATCGGGGTTGAGCACTTCCCCCGGCGCCGGCTCCCCGGTCGTGCGAGGGGGCGGCTGCGGCTCGCCGGGGCTCGCTGCCTGCGGTGTGGTGGTGGCGCTCTTGGGAGCTGGAGCCGAGCCGCTCTTGGAGCGAATCGAGGCGAAAACCGCGATGCCGGCAGCCAGCACGATCAGGCCGACGGTGGCCGCGAAGATCCGCCCTCGGCGCGGCGTGGTCTCCGCTGCTTCCGATACGCTGTCGAGACTGGTGGTGCTAAAGCGGGACGTTCCGCTGATCTCGCCGTCGGCAAAGGAGGGCAAAGGCATTCGATCGCCGGATAGCGAGACCTGGCTTATGGGAGTTTGTAGAGGAACAGGAATAGGAATCGGAACCGAAACCGGTCCGGTGCGGATTTCGGACCTTTGGTCGGCACGCTCGAGCGCCTGAGCCAGCAGCTTGCGCTGTTCCTCGCGCTTTTCGCCCAATAGCGGGCGAACGAATGCCGCCACATCTTCATCGGTGCTGCGCATGTCCGACGGCAGGGCTTGATCCAGCGCCTTCAGAAAAGCGTTGGCGGTCTGATAGCGGTCGATGGGATCTTTGGCCAGCGCTTTGAGCAACACGTGTTCGAGCTGCTCCGGGTAGTCCGGCTTGATCTTGCGCGGAGGCGGCACCGGCCGCGGAGCGCAAATGTTGTACATGGTGGCGGCTTCGGACTCGCGACGAAACGGATGTTTGCCGGTGGTGAGCGCGTACAGCACGATGCCCAGCGCAAACACGTCGCTGCGACGGTCCACCGCGTCTCCCTTGACCTGCTCCGGCGCCATGTAACCCACTTTGCCTTTGATTTGGCCGGCCTGAGTGACGCCCTCGCCGAGTTCGGTGGCTTTGGCGACGCCAAAATCAACCACCTTGGCCACACCGTCGTACGTTACCAAGATGTTCTGCGGGGAGACGTCCCGGTGCACGAGCCCCACCAGCTTTCCCTTATCATCGCGTAGCTCGTGTGCGGCGTTCAAACCCGCGCACGCTTGCATCACGATACGCACCGCGATGGGACTTGGAATCCCTCCTTCTTTCTTGGCGGCCTTCATCAGTTGATTGAGCGGAACGCCGTCGATCCACTCCATCACGATGTACAGAATGCCCTCCTGCTCACCGAGATCGTGAATCGCGCAAACGTTCGGATGCCGGATCTGAGAGGCGAGGGAGGCCTCATCTAAGAACATCTGCTCGAACTGCTCGTCTTCGCTGAGCTTCGGCAGCATGGTCTTGACCGCCACGATTTTCTGAAAGCCGCGCGAACCTTTGAGACGCGCCGCCCACACCATCGCCATGCCGCCGGAGGCGATGGGCATCAGCAGCTCGTACCTCCCGAGGACGTGTCCGGCACCGATGTCGCCCGCCATGGGGACGGCCGGCGAGCTGGTGATTTCAGGAGCTGAGTTCACACCAAAGATCTACTTTTACAGACTCCGCCCGCTCGCTCAAGCCCGGGCGACCTTTCGTCCCTCGCGATCCCGGCTTGAGCTCGCACCGGGGCGCTCTCCCGAGAGGGTGTGACAGGGGTCCCGGCGCTCTCGGCCAGAAGACGGCACCCCAGTTTACGGTCTTTGCCGGTGTGGTTTCCTGTAGTCACGAGTGGTTCCTTCCCGCCTTTTCCCGGCTTTCAAGCAAAATACCGGGCCTGGACTGGACCAGGCCGTCGGGCGACTTCGGAAGATCCCGGTGGCGACCACGGCTTGACAGACACGGTGCCGCGGCTAGCCTCCCGGTCCCCCGCGGCGCGGGGGCAGCCATCTTCAGTCCTGATGCCGACAATTCAACAGCTGGTTCGACGTGCCCGGGAAGCGGTCAAGGTGAAGACCACTTCTCCGCACCTCAGAGGTTGCCCGCAGAAGCGCGGCGTCTGTGTGCGCGTGTACACCATCACGCCAAAAAAACCCAACTCAGCGCTTCGCAAGGTTTGCCGCGTGCGCCTGACCAACGGATTGGAGATCACCAGCTACATACCGGGCGAGGGTCATAACCTCCAGGAGCACAGCGTGGTGCTGGTGCGAGGCGGGCGCGTAAAGGATTTGCCCGGCGTTCGGTATCACGTTGTACGCGGTACCCTGGACGCGTCCGGCGCGGTCGGCCCGAGCAGTACCAATAAGGCGAATCGCAACCGCAAACGCTCCAAATACGGCGTGAAGCGGCCGAGGCAATAGCAGGGGTCTGGAGCAGTTCCGATGCCGCGCCGCCGAGACGTTCCCAAGCGCAAGCTTTTGCCGGATCCGAAATTCAAGGACAAGCTGGTCGCCAAGTTTACGAATTCGCTTATGGTGCGCGGCAAGAAATCGGTCGCCGAAGGTATTTTGTACGGCGCCTTCGACGTGATTCAGAACCGGTTCAAAGAAGATCCGCTGGAGGTCTTTCGGCGGGCACTCGACAATGTGAAGCCCAAGCTCGAGGTCAAAAGCCGGCGGGTGGGCGGCGCCACCTATCAAGTTCCGGTGGAAGTTCGGCCCGAGCGAAGGGTGGCCCTCGCCATGCGCTGGCTGGTGCAATATTCGCGCTCCCGCGGCGAAAAGACCATGCGGGAGCGGCTGGCGTTGGAGCTCATCGATGCGTCACAGCTGCGCGGCAACGCGGTCAAGAAAAAGGACGATACCCACAAGATGGCCGACGCCAACAAGGCCTTCGCACACTATCGCTGGTGACGCGGATTCGAGAGCGGACGCAAGGAGCATGGCCATCGCACTCTGATCCCAGGCAAGCCGCATGCGCGGTCGCAAGGGCGAATCCGCATGCGCTGCCGGCCGCTTCCGACAACCACGTCCCAGCTGGGGGCGACACGCCGGAAGGTTCGGTGTTGTGATGGATGAGCTTATTCGGAAAAACCATATCATGGCTCGCGAACTTGCAATCGAACGCACGCGCAACATCGGCATCATGGCGCACATCGATGCCGGCAAGACCACGTGTACCGAGCGCATCCTCTTTTACACCGGAATTAGCCACAAGATCGGCGAAGTGCACGAGGGGACCGCAACCATGGACTGGATGGAACAGGAACAGGAGCGCGGCATCACCATCACCAGCGCCGCAACCAATTGTTTCTGGACGCCTGGCGTTGGGCCTTTCGAGGGAGGTGGGCACCGCATCAACATCATCGACACGCCGGGACACGTCGATTTCACCATAGAAGTCGAGCGCAGCCTGCGTGTGCTCGACGGAGCGGTTGCCATCTTCGACGGCGGCAATGGGGTCGAACCACAGAGCGAGACCGTCTGGCGGCAAGCGGATCGGCACAAGGTGCCGCGTATTGCGTTCATCAACAAGATGGACAAGGTTGGCGCGGATTTTCAGATGAATCTGGACTCGATGCGCGAGCGGCTGGGCTGCAAACCGGTGCCCATTCAGTGGCCGGTGGGCCAGGAGGATGAACACCGAGGCATGGTGGACCTGATCCGAATGAAAGCCGCCATCTTCGACGACGAGTCGTTGGGCGCCAAGTTCGAGTGGCAGGACATTCCGGCGGATCTTCGGGCACAATGCGAAAGCCTGCGCGAGCAAATCATCGAGGCGTGCGCCGACCTCGACGACGAAATTATGGAGAAGTTTCTGAGCGGACAGCTCTCGAAAGTTCGGGAGTCTGAGCTTTATGAAGCACTGCGCAAGGGCACTTGCTCCTTCAAGTTCGTGCCCGTCCTGTGCGGTTCCGCTTTCAAGAACAAGGGTATCCAGCTCCTATTGGATGCGGTGGTGAACTTTTTGCCCTCGCCGAGAGACGTACCGCCCATCGAAGGACACTTGCCGGACCACCCCGACCGGCGTCAAATCCGCCCCGCCGACGACCAGGCTCCCTTTGCGGCCCTGGCGTTCAAGATTGCTAACGATCCCTATGTGGGGAATCTGACCTTCTTCCGCGTCTACTCGGGGTCGCTCTCTAGCGGCACCAGCGTGCTCAACGCAACGCGCCGCAAACGCGAACGAATCGGGCGAATTTTGCGCATGCATGCCAACAAGCGCGAGGAGCTGCGCGAATGCTGCGCCGGCAATATCTACGCGGCGGTGGGCCTGCGGGACACGCGCACCGGCGACACCTTGTGCGATGAAAAGGCCCCCATCGTATTGGAGTCCATTAGTTTTCCCGACCCGGTCATTTCGATCGCCATCGAGCCCAAGACCCAAGCGGACTTGGACAAGCTCGGCACCAGCTTGCAGAAGCTCGCCTATGAAGACCCCTCGTTCAAGACTTACACCAACGAGGAGACCGGGCAGACCATCATCGCGGGCATGGGTGAGCTTCACCTCGAGATCATCATCGATCGGCTCAAGCGCGAGTTCAAAGTCGAGGCCAACGTCGGAAAACCCGAAGTTGCTTACCGCGAGGCGATCTCCAAATCTGTGGAAGCCGAGGGCCGTTTCGTCCGGCAGACCGGTGGCCACGGCCAATATGGCCACGTCAAGATTCGGGTGGAACCTTCGGGGCGGGGCTCGGGCTTCGTATTCGAGGACAAGATCGTGGGCGGGATAATCCCTCGCGCGTTCATCCCTTCCATCGAAAAAGGCGTTCGAGATGCCTTGGGACGAGGAGTGCTGGCCGGATACCCGCTCACCGATGTGCGGGTCGAGCTCTACGACGGCAGCTACCACGAGGTCGACTCTTCGGGGCCCGCCTTCGAGATCGCAGGCTCACTGGCGCTTCAAGACGGCGTCCGGCGAGCCGGATTGCACCTTCTCGAGCCGGTCATGTCGGTGGAGGTGGTGACGCCAGAAGCCAGCATGGGCGACGTCATCGGTGACCTGACCTCTCGGCGCGGCCGCATTTCGGGCATGCAGCTTCGCGGCAAAAATACGGGCGTTATCACCTCCACGGTTCCTTTGGCCGGCATGTTCGGCTATGCCACGGACCTTCGCAGCAAGACCCAGGGGCGGGCGACGTTTACCATGCAGTTTTCCCATTACGAAGCCATGCCGAGCTCGTTACAGGACGAGATCGTCGCCAGAATGCGGGGGACCGGTTGAGGTAAAGATGGCCAAAGAAAAGTTCATTAGAAAAAAGCCACACGTCAACGTAGGCACCATCGGGCACATGGTTACAGTCCCGCCCGCCCACCCCCGCCGGAGTCCTCCCCGGGGGTAAACCCCCGGACCCCCAACGACGCTTCGCTCCGCTCAGCGCGGGCGAGCTGCGCTCGCGTAAGTAGCAACGACAATCGGTAAGAGACCATGGCCAAAGAAAAGTTCATTAGAAAAAAGCCACACGTCAACGTAGGCACCATCGGGCACATCGATCACGGGAAGACGACGCTCACGGCGGCGATCGTCAAGGTGCAGTCGCGTAAGAAGCTGGCCAAGGAGATCAAGTACGCCGACATCGCCAAGGGCGGGATCGTGCGCGACGAGACCAAGACCGTCACCATCGCGGTGAGCCACGTCGAATACGAAACCGACAAGCGCCACTACGCGCACGTGGATTGTCCGGGGCACGCCGACTACATCAAGAACATGATCACGGGGGCCGCGCAGATGGACGGGGCGATTCTGGTAGTGAGCTCACTCGACAGCGTGATGCCCCAGACCCGCGAGCACGTGCTTTTGGCGCGCCAGGTGGGCCTCAATCACATCGTGGTATTTTTGAACAAGTGCGATGCGGTCGAAGACCAGGAGATGGTGGACCTGGTGGAGATGGAGGTCAGGGAGTTACTGACCAAGTACCAGTTCGACGGCGATAACGCCTCGGTGGTGCGGGGGGCGGCCCTGCCCGCGCTCAACGGCGACGATAAGTGGCAAGCCGCCATCGGCGAGCTCTTGGACTCGCTCGACACCAGGATCCCGGAGCCCATGCGCGAAAAGGACAAGCCGTTTTTAATGGCGGTGGAAGACGTCTTCTCCATCAAAGGCCGCGGTACCGTGGCCACCGGGCGCATCGAGCGCGGAGTGGTGCACGTCAACGACGAAGTGGAGATCATCGGCTTCGACAAGAGAGGCAAGACCGTGGTCACCGGCGTCGAGATGTTCCGAAAGCAGCTGGACGAAGGTCAAGCCGGCGACAACGTGGGCTGCCTTTTGCGCGGGGTCGACAAGGAAGGCGTGGAGCGGGGGCAGGTGCTGGCCAAGCCCGGCAGCATCAACCCGCACAAGAAGTTTCAGGGCGAAGTGTATGTGCTCAAAAAGGAGGAAGGCGGCCGCCACACCCCGTTTTTCACCAACTACCGCCCCCAGTTCTACATCCGCACCACCGATGTCACCGGTTCGGTTCAACTGCCCGAAGGAGTCAAAATGGTCATGCCGGGTGACAACATCACCATGCAAATCGAGCTCATCACCACCGTCGCACTCGAAGAGCAGATGCGCTTTGCCATCCGCGAAGGCGGTAAAACCGTCGGCGCCGGCGTGGTCACCAAAATCCTCGAATGAGTCAGCGGACGGGTGGTGCTGGGGCATGGTTCCCATCCCCCCAGACCCGCCGAATCCGCATCGCGCTCACCTGCAGTCAGTGTGGGAGCCGCAATTACAAAACCACCAAGGCGAGAAGCCACGAGGCCTTAAATCTCAAGAAATATTGCAAGAGTTGTCAGCAGCATACCCTGCACATCGAAGCTGCCTAGAACGGGACGAGCGGCGCATGCCGTCTCGCCAAGAACAGGACGAGCGGCGCATGCCGTCTCGCTAAGAACAACACAGGCGGCTCGACGAACGTTGCCCCCGATGCCCAGGGGCGTAGCTCAGTTGGAAGAGCAGCGGATTCCAAATCCGCCGGTCGGGAGTTCGAGTCTCTCCGCCCCTGCCCGACGCGACTTTTTCGGGTTGGTTGCTCAGGTCAAGGAGTCCACGAGATGGCAAGCCATTCAGATAAAGACGAGCCGGTCAGCGATGAGCTGAACGAGTCGGCCGACGGCGACGAGCCGTCCGGGAGCGCGTACCGCGAGCCCCCCGAACCCCCAGAGCCGGGGGTGGCCACCGCGCTCGGGGTAACCCGCTATGTGCATGCGGCATTTTTTGCCGCTGGCGTGCTCCTGGCGTACCTCAGTGGTAAGGCGCTGCTTCTGATTTGGAACAACGTGGCGGAGTGGTCCTACGCGGCCAGACTGGTTCCTCAGCTGCTGAGCTACGGCGATAGCGAACGCGAGTCGCGGACCCTGGGGGCGGGCGCGGTGATCGGCCTCCTGGTGATTGCGCAGATCTATCGCAAGGAGGGCATCCGAAGCTGGGCTCAGGAAGTGGCCAACGAGCTCGCCAAAGTCACCTGGCCCAACCGTGAAACGGTTTCGAACGGCACCATTGTGGTGATCGTGGCGAGCGCCGTCGCAACCATTTACGTGACGCTTCTGGATCGGTTTTGGAGCTTTCTCACCACTTTGGTCTACAAAGTATGACGGGCGCAGTGGAAGCACTCATATCGAATAAGAAGTGGTACGTGGTCACCACGTATTCCGGCTACGAAGCCAAGGTGAAGTCTGCGCTGCAGGAACGGATTCGGCAACAAAAGATGGAGGAGAAGTTCGGTGAAATTCTGATCCCTGCCGAGACCGTCACCGACACCAAGGACGGCAAGCAGCGGGTCAAAACCAAGACCAGCTTCCCGGGCTATGTCTTCGTGGAGATGGAAATGAGCGAGCATACCTGGCACCTGGTCAAAGACACGCCGAAGGTGACGGGATTCGTCGGC
>DASXTY010000449.1:0-2115 GCA_036505155.1 Polyangiaceae bacterium
GTTGAAATCCGCAAGCGATTTCTCGATCCGCTTCAACTCACCAACACCTACTACGAACTGAACGAACCGGCTCGCGGTGAACTTGCTCACGGCTACGAACGGCTTGCTTGGTTTTCGCTGGACACCTACGACTGGACGCCAATCACCGGGGGAAGCATGGGGATGGTCAGCACGGTTTCTGATCTTGCCGCTTTTATTCGTATTGTGGGGAATCGGATCCAGCTGAGCGGTAGCAAAAATTCCGAGTTTCCCGCTTACGGGGACGATTGGGGCGTTACGTGGCAGCGTGCCGACCACAACGCGAATCCCCTTTCGGTGGCGTCGGCGTTTTTCGAGCACGATGGCACGTCGATATTTTGGGGACATGGCGGCGCAGTACCTGGTTATTTGTCCTTTGCGTGGCGCGATCCAAAAAACGACATTACAATCGTCTGGTTCGGCTCATCCACGCTCGGGCGTGATCGCAGTGCCAGCGGGCGCTTCGTGCGGGTGCTCGAACGAGCCTTGTTCGATCTCGCACTTGAACAGACCGGCGGCGATTTGGAAAATTCAAGTCGCGCCGTCACCAAGTAGTAAGTATCGGTCAATTGCTTCGCGTGGGTTTGCTATCTGGGCCAGCGCACGCAGCCCGGGACGCGAGGTTCGTCTTGGGCGCCGCTCGGATGCGGATGACACGAATCGGTTTGTAGCTCTTGCGAAAGAGCAATTGGCTTTGGTAACGGATAACAGGTCGCATAGGTTTCCTTTCGTTGAGGTTGAATTGGCGGATGGTGTAGGGATTGCACCCACGCAGCCCGGAGGCTCACTCGGTTTTCGGGACCGGGGCATTGCTGCTCTGCCAACCATCCGAAATGGTCAGGGCGGCCGGAGTTGCACCTGGGTCGCCGCGCGCAAGCACCCTCCTCGTTCCGAACTGTTGGCCGCGTGCAAACGCCCGTCTGCTGCTGACATTGCACCCTGAAAAAAATGGCGCTCGCGGAAGGAGTCTCACCTTCATCCCCGGCGTTAGAAGCGCCGCGCTCTGTGGTTTGAGCTACGCGAGCGTGAATGGTGGGAACGGAAGGGATTGCACCTTCGGCCTCCTGCATTTCGGGCAGGCGCTCTGCGGCTGAGCTACGTCCCCGGGAAATGGTGCTCCCGGCCGGATTCTCACCAGCGGCCTCCGTCTTCGGAGGACGGCGCTCTTTTGACTGAGCTACAGGAACCTGAGATTGGAGTCCGGCCACGGTGACGCTCCCTGCGCATTGGTGGCGGTGCGCCAGCCCTTGCAGCCGCAGCCGTTCGCTTGCTCGGTCGCCGGACCAAATTGGGGTGACCAACGGGTACCGCCCCCGTACCTTCTGTCTCACAAACAGAGGTGCTGCTGTTACACCATGATCACCATGCCAAGCTGGCTCCCGCGGATGGATTCGCACCACCACCCTGCCGGTTAACAGCCGGCGGCTCCACTGTTGAGCTACGCGGGAATGGGAATTGGTCGGCGCGGAGCGACTTGCACGCTCAAGGCTGCCTGATTCTGAGTCAGGTGGGTCTGCTATTCCCCGTGAACCACGCGCCGAAAAAAAACTGGTGTTCCTGGCGGGACTCGCACCCGCTAGTGATTCGCCTTGAGAGGGCGACCGCTCGACGACTTTGCGCTCAGGAACAAATGGTCGGGACGGCCGGAATCGCGCCGGCAACCTGCTCGATGTGAGCGAGCGGCTCTGCTGGTTGAGCTGCGTCCCGCGATGGCTGCCCCGGATGGATTCGCACCACCAACATCCGGTGTCAGAGACCGGCGTTCTGCTAATTGAACTACAGGGCAACGAAAATGGTGGAGCCGCGGGGATTCGCACCCCGAACCTCTACGATGCGAGCGTAGCGCTCTCCTGCTTGAGCTACGGCCCCGTTGAGAAATGGCGTTCGTGGCCGGTCTCGCACCGGCTAACCACGGGCTTGAAAGGCCCGCCGCTCGACTGCTTGGCGCTCACGAACTACTTGCGTAGGGCCACCAATGGCCCACGAGGTTGGCATCGCGCCAACGTCTCAGCCTTTTCAGAGCTGCGCTAATATTGGCCGTGTGCTAACACCCTCAGCTACTCGTGGAGAATGGTCCTTCCGCGCGGTAACGCTCCG
>DASXTY010000450.1:0-10818 GCA_036505155.1 Polyangiaceae bacterium
GTCGACTTCCGCGGTGCTGAGCCCGGCCTCCGACAGGGCTGAGCGCGCCGCGCTGGTCAGATTGCGCACCGCGATCTTGAAAATGTCCGCCCCCACCATTTTCACCTTGTTGCGTCGGTTATCCAGGGTCGACGCGGTGACCGGCTCCGCGGTTCCGCCACCCGGTATGCACAACGAGCCCCTCAGCGCTGAGTCGGTGTACAGCTTGGTCGACAGAACGCCGCGCCGATCGGGGGATGCGGGAACTAGAACCACGGCCCCTGCGCCGTCTCCAAAGAGGACGCAGGTTGCCCGATCGCTCCAATCCAGCAGCCGAGATAGCAACTCCACGCCGATTACCAGCACCGCCTTGTTCATGCCGGTGCGGATGAATTGATCCGCGATGGAAATTCCGTACAGGAACCCGGCGCAAGCGGCGGACACGTCGAATGCCGGAATGTTCGTGACACTCAGCTTGTGCTGAACGAACGCGGCGCACGCGGGCATGGGCATGTCCCCGCTCACCGTCGCGACGATGATCATGTCCAGGTCCGAAGGCTTCAGCCCGGCTCGATCCAGCGCGCGCTGGGCCGCGCGCCAGGCCATGTCACTGGCGTTTTCACCGTCGGCCGCGATGCGACGCTCTTTGATCCCCGTGCGTTCCGAAATCCACTGGTCGGAAGTGTCGACCAGCTTCTCGAGGTCAAAGTTGGTGAGGACGCGCTCCGGCGTGTAGGCGCCAATCCCGGCAATTCGGCTGCCCGGGGCAAGAGCGGTCATAAGCTAGTTCGTACGACGGCTGCCCCGGCGCGTCACGCAAAATGGTTAAACCTGTCGTCCCCTGCTGTCTGCGGAAGGGCCCCGCTGCCGAGGCTAGCGCTTGGACTTCGTCACCTCGAGAACCGCCCGCCCCTTATAATAGCCACAGGATGGGCAGACCCGGTGCGGCACCATGGGTGCCGAGCAGTTTGGACACGGAGCGAGGTTCGGCGCCTCGATCTTGTCGTGCTGGGCACGCCGCATATTGCGTTTGCTGCTGCTTTTTCTGCGCTTGGGAACCGCCAAAGGTCTATTCCTTGTTTCGTTGAAGTCGGCTGGCGATATCGACCAGTGGGAGGAGCCGGGGATCTATGACCCGCTCGGAAGTTTCCAGGGCAGGTGCACCGACGTCGGCGAGGCCGCGCGTTCCAATACTAGGGTCGGGCTCTTCAGACAAGTCCGGCCGGAGGGGCGCCATGGGTAAATCGAGCAGAATGAATTCCCTGACGAAACGGTCCAGTGCAATTTCCTCACCTTCGAAGATGTCCTGGGCAGCGTCGGCTTCATAGAGCTCAGGTGCAATCTCCCAGCCGCCCCTGTCTGCGGATCGCCCCCTTGGCTTGTGAGACGCTCCACGTTTGGAGCCACCCCTTCCCGGCTGTTTTCTCGCACCTTTCGGGCGCGCCGAAGGAGCTTCAACGCGGGACAATAAAAGGAATATTTCCGGCTCCAGGTCGACGTTTACAGGGTCCAGCGTCCGAACGCAGCGCATGCTCAGCGACACCCGCGCCCTCCCGCGGACCATGACGTGCCGGCCGTTTTTGTTGAGCTCGACGTCGAGCCGGCCGTCCAAGCCGCGCGATGAAGCTTCTGTGTCGACCAGGACTTTTCGTAACCAGCTTTCGGGAATGTTGAAACTCAGCCGCCTTGGCCCCCGCTCCAGGTCCGCGAGCGGCACCACGAATGCCGGTTGCGACACCCCCCAAAAGTAATTCGAGGACCGAAGATCCGCAAATGCACGCGTCCGAACTGACCAGGACCGACAAACTTTCATCCCAAAAGCGACATGGCCCGGTCCCGATTTGGATTATACATTTATATTGTTTTATATTGAATTTTATTGTATTTATTGAGCGAAACCTAGGCCGGATTGGACCCCCCGGAGCCGTCAACCGACCGGAAGGATTTGTCATGAGACCAGAAATTACGCGCCTTTTTGAGTCCGCTGTTTTCGTGACCGCAATTTTCCTCGGAGTTACGGGATGCGGAAGCAGCGAAATTTCATCGCGCGGGGGCAATCAGGGGAGTGGCGGAGGCGCGGGGGCGACGGGCCAGGGCGGTAGCGGTGTCGGTGCAGCAGGCCAAGGCGCCTCGGGAACCGGCGGATCCGGAGTTGGCGCGGGCGGAACGCCGGCGGCTGGCGGAAGCGGCAATGTCGGCGGTCAGCAAAGCGCGGCCGGAGGCGGTGGAGGCCTGTTGCTCGGCATGGGTGGCAGTCCCAGCTCGACCGGTGAAGTGTGCGACGGCATTGATAACGACGGCAACGGCGTTGTGGACGACGTGGACGTTGCGGGTGACGGCATTTGCGACTGCCTTCGCATCGGCGCCATTGGTCTTCCGTCTACGAACGGCGCTGGCACCAGCCTCTTGAACGACTGGCTGAACGCCAGGAGCAGTGTGCCTTACGTCAACATCGGTGCCCAGGTGCTTACGCCCGATCTTTTGAAAGATCTTCAGGTGATTGTGGTTCTGGACGCGAGCTCGCAGGTGATTAAGCGCGTTTATTCGGATGCCGAGGTCACGGCCTTTCGTGACTGGCTCAAGCAGAACCACGGAGTTTTCACCACCTCCGGCTATCAGAGCAACGCGGCCACCGAAGTGGTGAACGCCAACAAGCTCCTTATCGATAGCGGAATCCAATATCGCGGCGAAAACTGGTGGGGCGGCATTCATCCCATCACGGACATCCTGCACATCCATCCCATTACCGAGGGCGTGAACACGCTCGGTCTCGGTAACGGCGATCCGGTAGATGAGGCGGTGATGGGCGCCTCGCTGCTTCTGGCAACGCAGACGGGCTCGAGCAAAGGTGCAACCGTTACCATCCCCTGGCTGCGAGTGGCTGACATGGGCGCCGCCGGGCGAGCCGTGGTCTGGGGAGATGAATGGATCACGGACGACAAGCTGTGGAATTCTTACCCGAACATTCCCGCCGCCGACCTCCAGCGCTTTTGGCTGAATTCCATCAAGTGGCTCACACCGGTTACGGAATGTCAGGTGCCAATTCCGGCTGTCATCTTCTAATTGCCGGAAGCGTTCCCGGGGTGGCCGAAGTGCGTTCCCGCTTTAGGAGCTCGCTCAGGGCAACGGCCGCCAGAATGCAGAGCGCGGCGAGCGCAGTGCGCGCAGCGGTCACCACCACCAGGGCGCGGCTTTGGCGATGTGAGTGAAGGTCCTCCAATGCCAAAATGCGAAAATGGGCAGAGGATTGTCGAATGTCGCGAGCGAGGTCGTCGATCCGCATCCGGCGTTCCAGGATATTCCGAGCGTGACCGAGCATCGATCGGCGCGCCTCGGCTGCCACCGGGTCCACGGGCGCCGCGGCGGCTTGCATGCGCTCAACGTCCCGCGCGATCGTTTCCGTGAATTCCTTGCTCGGAGCTACGGAATAACGCGCGAGACTGGTCCGGAGTGCCTCTAGACCTGTGGCATTCTCGCCATTATATCGCGCGACCACGGCGGCCACGGTGGGGAAATGCAGAGAAGAAATGCGAAGCAGCGACAAGTCCGTTTTGAACGCCTCGACCAGCTGCTCCTTGCTGTTGAGGTCTGCGACAAGACGGCCGATTTCCGCCTCCTGCCAGTCGGCGCCGTCGTCCGCGCTTCTCCGCTGAAGAACGGCCGCGCGCCGCAAGACCTTTACGTTGTGTACCAAGGGGTCGAAATGCTTGAGCACTCCGGCGCGCAGCTCGAGGACGCTCATATCGAGCGCCGTATCTGCTCGATATAACTCCTGCAGTCGTCGGAGCACTTCGCGCTCATGGTCGAGCCTCGCGGACGAGTGGCGCTCCAGCGCAACCCCCCCGACGAGTGCCAGGATGACGGCCAGCAGCGTTACCGCAGTGCGGGGGCTCACAGGGGACTCCCGCGGAATGTACCGGTCAGCGTACGCAGGAACCCAACAATCAAGCTGACCTGATCCGGAGAGAGGTGCTCACCCAGTTGCACGCGGGCCATGGTGGTCACTGCTTGCTCGAGAGTCGGCGCGGAGCCGTCGTGAAAATACGGAGCTGTCCGCGCCACGTTGCGCAAGCTCGGGACACGAAACACGAAGCGGTCCGAGGGGTTGCCGGTGGTGTTGAAACGCCCCAATTCCGCGCTCGCGGGTGGGGGACCGCCTCGCTCTGCGAAGTAGTCCCGCATGACGCCGAATCGCTGAAAGGACCCCGCGCCCACTGCGGCACCCTGATGGCAACTGGAACAGCCCAGCTCCTTGAAAAGAGCGTAGCCGCGCCGCTCGTCGCGAGACAGTGCATCGGCGTCGCCATTCAAGAAGGCGTCGAAGCGAGAGCCGGGGGTGGTCAGTGTTTCGATATACCGTGCGAGCGCGTCCTTGATAGTTCGAATGGTAGGCCCATCGGGGTAGGCCGCCGCGAAGGCGCGCGATAGCTCCGGATTTGCTTGCACCTTCTTTTCGATTTCTCGCCAGGTAGTGCTGAACGTTTTCTGGACAGGCGCGTCGAATTCGTCTTCGAGTGTCAAATACGCGCCGCTCCAATTGTATCTGAATGCGAACGGCAAGTTGAAGATCGAAGGCGTGTTCAAGGCGGTATCTTTCCCCCGGGCCCCGCGCGAGTGTGCGAGACCATCGGTGCCGGCCCGGTCGAGCGGATGACAGGTCAAGCAAGAAACCGTTCCATCCGACGATAACGAGGCATCCGCAAAAAGTATTTCCCCGAGCTTCGCCCGCGCCGGATCCACAGTCGGACCTGCAGGCAACGGTTGAAGCGGCTCGTCCAATTCTGCACGCTCAGTGGCGCGCAGCGGGTCAGGAGGCGTCTCCAAACCGCAGGCGAGAATGTTGGCGAACGCGATGGAGAGCGCCGCGCACCGCGCAGCGAAACTCCGGCGATGAGTCGACCCGTGGAACATCCCCTAGTGTCCTGAGTCCGCAATTCGTTCCAGAATTGCCGGACTGCCGCTGACTTTCATTAATGCCATCTAGGACTCAGCACACTAGCTCAGCGGTCCCAAGACAGGCGTAGCTTCGGTGCGCTCGAGGGGAGGAATACGCCGCACCGGCCGCCTCCGGTCAGGGCCACCGTTTTGCGGTCGGTGGAAATCGATGCCCGGCCAGCCGCGGCGTTGCCCGACGTCACGAAGGCGACCTCGGGAGCCACGGAAAATGGGGTATCGCGCAGATCAATGCTTCCCCGCCCGCTTGCATCCTCGCCTGCCCGGCAACTTCCAGCGGTAGCCCAGGACAATTCGATGCTGGCTCCGCAATGGTTTTGGTCCTTCGCCTCGCAGGTGCGGTCACGCGAATACGTCGAAAAGCGCCCGTCGGAGACATCAACCGTCAGCGTTGCTGGATCCAAACGGACTTTCGTAAATCGCCGAGTCAGATCAGGACAACGGCAGGGTCCCCCCGACCAGACGTAGGTGGTCGCGTTGGCGTCGGGCTCGCCGGTAGCCGGACCGTGAACCAGCGAGAGGTATTCTGCGGGCTCCAGCGCTGGGTCACCCATCTCCGTGCAATACACGGGGAATGGAACACCCGGGCCTGCGCCGTCCGAATCGATTTGATATGCGCCATCCGCCGTCGCATGTGTGACATCGCGCACCTCGGCGCACGAACGGGGCATGGATGGCCGCGACCCTTGCGATGGCTCTCGGACCATCGACACGGTGTCGAGCGCCGCAGGGTCGGAAACCACAGTTAACACGGGAGGCGCAGAAAATGCGGTCGCTGAAGTAGGGGCGGGTGGAGCCTCCGCTGCATCGAGCCACGCCACGCCTGCGATGGACGCCGCCGCCGCCGCCGCCACAGAGACCGCTACCAGCTTTCCAACCGTCGACTTGAAAAACGGTGCTAGGGTTGTGGGTGGCGCTGTCGAATCGCCAGCCAGCCACCGATTTCGCCGGCGCGGGGTACTCGGCACCGCCATCGAATGCGCTCCGGTCGTATTTCGCTCTCGCGACTCCGAGCCCAGAGAAATATGCTTCCACATGTCCGTGTCTGCTTCCGGATCAGCTTTTTCCTTGCTGGAAAGCACGACGCGCGCGGGCGGTGTCCCGCTTCCGGAAAGTTGGGGATCGGAGTCAAACTTCTCTTTTACCGAAGACGCGGCCCCGAAGCTCGGGGGTCTAGAGCCGGCGTACCGGGCCAGCACTTCGGCGACTTCGCGAAGGTCCTCCGGCCTCTCGTATTTGTCGCGTGAGAGCATCCGCGTCACCAACGCCGCGATTTCTTGCTGCAAATCGGGACACAACGCCGAGATAGGCTGGATCCCTTGGCTCATCAGGCGTTTTAGAACTTGGCCGACGTTATCCCCTTCGATGGGGCGAGCGCCGGAAAGCGCTTCATAAAGCATCACCCCGATGGCCCAGATGTCGGCGCGATGGTCGATGTCCCGCTCGCCGAAGATCTGCTCGGGAGACATGTAGCAAGGCGTCCCCAGCATTAAGCCGGTGCCGGTCATGGCGCCGGTTTCCACCGCGGCACCTTCGTGCGCCGTGAGCTTTGCGATGCCGAAATCGAGAACCTTGACGTCGAACCCGCCGCTCGGCAAACGCACCAGGAAAATGTTTTCCGGCTTCAGGTCGCGATGGACGATACCAATGGTATGCGCCGTACCCACCGCGGAGACTACGTAGCCGAGCACTTCCGCCGCATCCCTCACCGACAACTTCTGCACGCGCGCTATTCGCTGCGCGAGCGTCTCGCCCTCGAGCAGGTCCATCACCATTACCGGCGTCTGGTCGTCCAGCTCGAAAAAGTCTGCGATGCGGACCACATTGGGGTGGTTCACCGCGCTGGCGGCACGCGCTTCTCGAATGAACCGCCGCCGCAACTCCGGTCGCAAGTGAGCCGGCCCTCGGAGAAACTTAAGCGCTACACTGCGTCGCGTTACGGTGTGCGTCGCTGCCCACACTTGTCCCATGCCGCCCTGTCCGAGAAGCTGGTCGAGCCGGTACCGGCCCGCAACCACCGCGCCCACCATCAGACTTAGAGTCAAGACGAAGCGGTAGGTTACACCTTACTCTTCCGTACGGAAAGGTAGACCCTGGGCACGCGCTTCCCGACCATGTAGGTGTATGTAGCGGGTTACGCGCCATCGGTAAGCCACCTCAATCCCCGCCCAACCAGCCTTTCCTCCGGTAAAAGTACAAGAGACACAGGATGCTCACTGCCATTGCCAGCAACGTGAGCGGGTAGCCGAAATGCGCGTGGAGCTCCGGCATGTTGTAACGAGATGACTCCGAGTCAAAGTTCATTCCGTATACGCCAGCGATGAAGGTGATGGGGAGAAATATGGAAGAAAGGATGGTGAGCACCTTCATCACCTCGTTCATTCGATTGGAGACCCCGGAAAGATAAAGGTCCATCAACCCCGAAGCGATTTCTCGAAACGTTTCCACCATATCCATCACTTGCACGCTATGGTCGTAGGTATCCCGGAGGTAAACCCGGGTGGTGTTGGTAAGATGAGGCGATTCGTCTCGTAACAGAGCGTTTACCGCGTCTCGCTGAGGCCAGATGGCTCGTCGGAGCTCGAGCATCTGTCGCTTGACGTTGTGAATTTCGCCGGATAGTCCGCGGTGGACTTCGGAAGCGCGGAGCTCGAGGTCGTCCAGTCGTTCGCCCAGGATTTCCAGAACTGGGTAGAAGCCGTCGATGACAGAATCCAGTAGCGCATAGGCAAGATAGTCTGCGCCTGCGGTGCGAATTGGTCCTTTCCCTCGACGAATCCGCTCGCGCACCGGGTCTAGACAATCCCTTTCCGGCTCCTCCTGAACCGTCAATACGAAGCCTTTGCCGAACAAGATGGCAAGCTGCTCGGTTTGCACCGAACCCTCCAGGAGGTCCACCATGCGGGCAATGACCACCTGCTGCTTGGGATAAACATCGGTGTGGGGCCGCTGCGGAACGTTCACCACGTCCTCCAGGGCCAGAGGGTGAATCGCGAAGATCTCGCTGATGCGTTCGAACGCGGCTCGCCCGTGGATGCCGCGCACGTCCACCCAGGTTATCGACTCGATCTCATCGATCAAAAAAGGCACGACCTCCTCGATCGACTGGACTTTCTTTTCGATGACGTGGGTTTCGCAGTAATCGATGACGTAGACGGTGGGTTCGGGGCCCTCGGCGATGTTCAGGGTTCCGGGCATGGCGCCCGGTTGCGGTTCCCCGGATAGCGTTATTCGCGCGCCGCGCTCCACTCCGGGCGTGTGACTCGGGCGCGAGCTCGGCGGTGGGCGGCTAGAGTGGGTGCGCGCTGGCGCGTTGGCTTCTGACATGGTCGGGTCTCCTTGCGACGGATTTTCTTAAAGACCGAAGGGCGCACGCTACTGGGTATGGACCGCAAGCTCATTAGTGGCACTCTTCGGCGTGGCACAAAGAGTTCCGCGCCGCCGGTGCGGTCCGCTGGATTCCGGGCGTGGCACATGTGCCTAGTGGCACAAAGCGGCCAAGCCGTTCGGCGACGGACTTTTCACGGTTGGATGCCCGGCTCCCCGGGCCGCGGTGGCGTGAAAGCGCGTGGTTCGCTACCCTCACCCGTATGCTTTGCCGAGCGCGCCGCGTCGCTTTGGGCCTGCTGGTGACGGGGAGTTTGGGTTTGTCGGCGACCGGGCTGAGTTGCTCGGGCAAGCCGCCTACCGGTGTCGTGCCGGATTGCACGCCGACTCTGGTGCTGCCCGCCCTCCGCACCGACATCCTATTCGTGATCGACGACTCCGATTCCATGCGGGAAGAACAAGCGAAAGTCGTGGCTCAGCTTGGCCAGTTCGTGCAAACGCTGAAGAGCGCTCCGGTCCAGCACGACTTTCAAGTTGGCGTCGTCACCACCAGCATCAGCTTGCAAGTCGCGAGCTGCGCGTCATTGAACACTCCGACGGTGATCGATTTTCCAGACGAGAGCGGACGGCTGCAACTCGGAAAAGATCTTCAAGGTCAGCCGGTGGCGGGGAGTACCAAGAAGATTTTGTCCTACGCCGACGCCGACTTTCTCCAACAGTTTCAGTTGCTCATCGGGCAAGGGGTCAATGGATCCGGCCAAGAGATGGGGCTCGAAGCGATGGGTTTGGCTTTGACTCCCCCGCTGATTTCGCTCGCGACCAATGCTCCACCCCCCGGCCCCGGTAACAAAGGTTTTCTGCGCGCGGGCTCCCGGCTGCTGGTGATCATCGTTTCCGACGAAGATGACTGCTCGGTGCGCGATCAGGCGACGAGCTCCGTTGTATTGACGCCGGCGTGCGGGTCGGCGTGCACCTCCGACGCGGACTGCAACCGAAGTGCGGAAGGCAATTATTGCCTGATGCAACCCATGGGGGGGCGCTTGTGCTCCCAAAACGCCTGCGAGACAACGGCTGGCCGCTCCAAGCTCCAAGCCGTTTCGGACTACGTCGACCTTCTCAGCAATTTGGATGACGGCACCAACACAGGTCGCAAACGCGACGTATTTTTGGCGGTGATCGGCGCTGTCGACAGCGCGGGGAACCCTGACCGTTGCCAGCAGGGAACCGACGAAGCGGCGGGAGTTGCCGTGCGTTACAAGGACGCCGTTGACCAGACGATTGCAAAGCTCGGTGCCGGGCACGGGCTCATCTCGTCGATCTGCGCGACCGACTATGCGAAGACGCTGACCGATATTGCTCAGCTGGTCAACGTTTCTCAAACACTCGATCTGGGAAGCAATCCACCGGACGGACATTTGATAACTATTCAGATCCACCACGCCACCGGAACAACCGACACCTGCAGCTTCGGCAATGGCTTCACATTCGAGCGGGGGACGGAGTCGGTCTCGGCGCGGGTGACGTTCACCAGTCCGTGCAAGCTGGCCCAGGGTGACTAGGTGAGCGGAGCCTACGCCTGCGCGCAGTGAGCCGCGGGCGAGCTTATTTTTCTGGCCTCGCCTCGGCCGTGCCCCCTTCTAGGACCGTGAACTCGACACGCCGGTTCTTTGCGCGGCCCAGAGCAGTCTTGTTGTCCGAAATCGGTTCGGTTTCGCCAAAGCCGGTGGATTCCAGCCGGTCTCCCTTGACCTTGTGCTCTACCAGGTAGCGCAGCACGGCCGCCGCGCGGCGCTTGCTCAAACCCAAGTTGGCCTCGTCGGCGCCCACGCTGTCGGTGTGACCGTCAATGCGTACTTTCTTCAGCTCTGGGTGTCCGTTCAACACGCGTGCCGCCTCGTCGAGCACCGGGTAAGATTCGCTCTTGATGGTGTCTTTGCCGGTATCGAAGTTGACGCCTCCGAACAGCACCAGTTTTCCGTTCTCGTAAATGACCAGCTTCTTGACCGGGCAACCGTCGTTGGTTGCAGGTCCGGGCTCATCCGGACATTTATCCGAAATATCCGGGATGTCGTCGTGGTCCCGGTCTGGGCAGCCGTCCAGGCGCGCTTCTCCGGGGACATCGGGACACTGATCTTCGGAGTCGGGAACGCCGTCGCCGTCGCGATCGTGCACTTTTTCGCGCTTGAGAGTCCCGCGCAACATGACCGAAGCAAAGACTCGGAAATCTTCTCGGCCGTAACCTCCATCGTCGGTGAGTCCGCGCCCAATGCCAACCAAGAAGCCCAGCTTTTCATTGAACCATCCGCGCCAGCCGAGCAGCGCTTCGAGCGGGGTTTTCAACGAATCCGAGGATTTCATGGTAAACGGGGCGCGAGCCGAGGTGGACGTCAAAAGCTCGAGGTAGAGGGCGTGTTTCAGGGATTGGCTCCCGGGCAAAGCCAGCGATCCGGCGAGTCCGGCGTGCCACTCGTCGCCGACGTACAAATTCAGATATTGGCCAGACCGGCTGCGAAAGCGATAACCGAGGGTGCCGGCGATGGTCACGGCGGAGGTGACGCT
>DASXTY010000451.1:0-2155 GCA_036505155.1 Polyangiaceae bacterium
TTGGCAATCGCGATCACACCACCGTGATCAGTGCAGTACGGCGGGTGGAAGCATTGCGTCACAAAGATCCGCAGGTGAAAGCTCACCTCGAAGCCATTGAACAGCGACTGGTCGCCTCGGACGACTAGTCGAAAAGCGATACGCGGTTGAATGTGTACCTCCGAGAATGGGAATGATGCATGGCTGTCGCGAACCGTCGCCGGCGCTTTTCTGGACGTCGACAGGGTGGTTACCGCTCCGAATTGAAAAGCTCTAGCCGGAAACCGTCCGGTCCATCTCGTCCCCGCTCGCCGACGCGCGATGATCTGAGCGTGGAAGACATCCAACGGGCGGTCTGCCGCCATTTTCGCCTTTCCAATTCCGCACTACTGCGCAAAGATCGCCACAAGAGCGTGGTGCTCGCGCGCCAAGTGGCCATGTACATTTGCCGAACGCGCCTCACCTGCAGCTTGCCGGAGCTCGGGCGCGCATTCGGCAATCGCGATCACACTACCGTGCTCCACGGCGTGCGTCGGGTGGAGGCGCTCCGGAACCGGGATCCGCAGGTAAAGGCCCACCTTAGGGCGATTTTGAAGCGACTCGCGGACTTAGAATAGAGAGCAGGAGACCGGAAACCGGGAATGGGATGCGGGAAATGGTCGTAAATTCGACTACTTGGAACCTCCATGCTAGCCGAAAGCATCAGGCCGTTGAACCTCCGACAAGTCCACCAATTCATGACCGACCGGCGTCGCGTGGTGCTGGACGACGGGCGCACCGGGAAGATCGTGCGCGTCGATACGACGTTTCCCGGAAACAAGACGTCTGTGTCGGTCTGGGTGGATGCTGCGCGGCCCGGCGTCGCCAAAGTGGACTTGTCCCGCGTGGTCGGGCCCGCTCCGGCGGTCAAAACGAGCTGAGCTAGCGCGGCTGATCGGCGCCCCGGAGCCGATCGAGGTCGGCGAGCAGGAGTTGGGTTTTCGTGATGAGCCGTTCGGATCCCAGCTCTTCGGCGACGCCTAGCGCATTTTTCAAAACCGCGTAAGCGCGTGGCAGTTGGTTGGCGCGAAGCAAAGCGACTCCCTGCTGATTCAGGTTGAGCGCAAATTCGTGCCCCAGCCCCGCAGCCCGGGCAACCTCCGCCGCTTCGGCGGACACATCCGCACTGCCCGTCCAGTCGCCGTAAAGCCCCAGTATCCGTGCGCGAGTTCGAATGCTCTCGGCGCGCGCCGCAACGTCGAGCTCCGCCGTCAGCCCTTCGGCCCGTTGCCAGGCCGCATCCGCGCTATCGCGTTGTCCGGTTCCGGCGAGCGCGTGAGCCTGGGTAAGCAGCCGGTGGTGCTGCTCGATATAATCTCCTTCTCCCAGGCTCTCAGCACGGGAAAGAGCGCTCACCGCAACGCCAAATTCGCCTCGCTGAATGGAAACCTGAGCCAAAGTGATGAGCGCCGCGCGAACCGAGCTTGAGTTCAAGGACGCATCGCCCGCGACGCGCTCAAGCAACTCCGTCGCCTGGGGGTAGTCTTCGAGCTCCGCCAATGACGAAGCCAGGACCACAAGCAGACTCGCATGCAAGTCATCCAACCGAGGACGAACCGAATAATGTTGAGCGATCCGGCGGAGCAAGAGAGCGATCTCTCGGCTTGCCGGAGCATGTCGAATTCCGCGGCTGAGACCAGCGATCCATTCCGCCATCGGTTCGAGCTCGTGAGTGTGCAAATTCACCAAGCTTAGGGCTTGACTGAGCTCGCCTACCGCCCGCTCGAAGCGTCCCGCTTTTAGATGACTCAGGCCGCTTGCCGCGTAGGCTTCAGCAGCCGCTTGGTGCTCTCCCGCCTCCACCAGGTGGTAAGCCGCACGGCTGCCGTCGCTCTCGACTCCATCCGCGATGGCTCGCTGGTAAGCATGCGCCGCCTGGCGGTGGACTTCGGCCAGCTCGTCCGGCTCGAGGTCACCGAACACCACTTCTGACAAAAGCGGCGAGGGCAGCGACAGAGCGCTGGCGCCATCGCGGCGCAAGAGCCCGCGTTTTTCCAGCTCATCGGCCCGTGCGTCGATTTCACCCACCGGCAAGCCCAGCATGTTGCTCACCACCACCACGTCGGTTGGAGAACCCAAAACTGAAACCGATGCCACCACTTGCGCCAGGTCATGCGGAAGTGAGCGGACGCGGCCG
>DASXTY010000452.1:0-4442 GCA_036505155.1 Polyangiaceae bacterium
ATCAGGTCGCGCTTGAGGTGAACATCGAGGTTGGCGAGCGGTTCGTCGAGGAGAACGGCCCGAGGTTCGAGCACCAGGGCCCGTGCAATGGCAACGCGCTGGCGCTCGCCACCGGAGAGCTCGCCCGGATGGCGACTTCGGGACTCAGGGAGCTGGTCGTGCTGGTTCTAGCCCCGATGAGGAAAATTAGTGTTATCTCTAATTTTGTCTGGACAAAATTAGAACCTAGTGTAAATTCGACCAGCATGATCGAGCGGCGAATCACCGAGCAGCTCCGACGCGACCTCGCAAAGAAAATGGTTCTTCTTTCCGGACCGCGCCAGTGCGGCAAAACGACTTTGGTCCTCGGCATCGCCAGAAAACAAAAGGGGCTGTATCTGAACTGGGACGACCCCGCGGACCGCAGACTCATCCAAACACTCGGGTTCGACTTCGCCGCGCCCGCCTGGTTTTTCGACGAACTCCACAAGTTTCGTCGCTGGCGAAACTTCCTCAAGGGTCTCTATGACACACACCACGACCGTCACCGGATTCTGGTAACAGGAAGCGCGCGCCTCGATCTTTACGGCAGGGGCGGTGACTCCCTTCAGGGACGATATTTCCACCACCACCTTCATCCGCTAACAGCATCCGAGGTGGCTCGGCGCGCCCCGGTTGCGCTGGATGAATTGGCTAGATTGCCAAACCGGCCGGTACCGGCCGACGCGCTTGATGCAATGCTCACGCTGGGGGGATTTCCGGAGCCATTTCTCTCGGGCAGCAAAAAGGAGGCCGACCGGTGGCGAATAGGCTACGCGGCGCGGCTGGTCCAGGAGGAGGTTCGCAACCTGGAGCAGATCCGAGAGCTCGAGCGCGTCGAGCTGCTCTACGAGCGGCTCGGAGCGGTGGCCGGGAGCATCCTGTCAATCAATAGCCTGCGCGAAGACCTGGAAGTCGCATTCGAGACAGTGCGGAGCTGGATTGCGATTCTGGAAAAAATCGACGCTATCTTTCGCATTCCACCCTACGGACCACCGCGGATCAAGGGCGTGAAAAAACAGCAGAAGCTCTACTTCTGGGACTGGTCACGAGCCGAGTCCGAGGGCGCTCGCTTCGAAAACATGGTGGCGCTGCACCTGCTGCGTCTAGTCGATTGGGCTCGCGATGTGGAGGGTGAGAAGCTCGAGCTCAGATATTTTCGCACCAGGATGGGTCATGAGGTCGATTTCCTCTTGCTACGGAATGCAAAACCGTGGATCGCCATCGAGACCAAGCTTTCCGAGCAGCCGCTTGACCACGGAATGCGATACATGCTCGAACGCGTGCCGGTTCCGTACGCCTTCCAGGTTTACGCACATGTGACGCGCGAGCGTCGAGCGCCCGACATCGGGAGCTCTCGAGTACGCCACGTATCGGCTGCACGGCTCTTGGCAAGTCTGCCTTGAAGACCGCGGAAGGGCGTATGTTCGGTCAGGAGCGGTGCGGCTGCTGCGATTACGACCGCCGCGCCCCCGAGCAGGAGCGCCTGCCCGCGTCGAAAGAGCGCGCGCTTCAGAGCCCCGCCCACGACCTCCCGAGCAGATAGTCCACGAGCTTCTTGCCCTCGTCGCGTGCGGTCCACGGTGCAGGAGCACGACGGTTGTGGGCATCACCAGGTTAGGCGGTTCAGCACGCCGGTCGACTTGGTCTCCGCCAAAGAGTGCCAACGTGACAAGCAGGAACTTTCTCCGCCTGAGCATCCATCCTCACTCGGTCGTCAACGGTGCACCGTCAGCCCCACCACGCCGGCGGCCAAGATGACCAGCGGCTCCGGAACCTTCTTCACCTTGAAAATGACGAGCAGCGTCGCAGCGCAGAGCACCGCCGTCGGCAGGTCGAAGATCGCACGCCGGCCCAGAACCAACGCGGCGCCGGCGATCGCGCCGGTCGCGGCCGCGGTGACACCGTCCACGAACGCCTTGATGGACTGGTTCTTCGAAAGCCGCCGGAAATGCGGCGCGGGAATGACCGTGAAGAGGTAGCAAGGCAAGAACGTCCCGAGCGCGGCAACGCTGGCGCCGAGCGGGCCCGCGACCAGGTAGCCGATGAACGCGACCGTAATGACCACCGGACCCGGCGTGATCATGGCAACGGCGACCGCGTCGAGGAACTGGCGATTGCTCAGCCAGTGGAACCGCTCGACGACTCCGCCGTGGAGGAACGGCACGATCGCGAGGCCGCTGCCGAACACGAACGCGCCCGCCTCGGTGAAGTACCAGGCGATGGTCCAGAGCGTGCTGATGGCAGCGGCGCCGTGAAGGCCCGACAGCATCCACCACGGGAGCATCCCCCCCGGCAGCAACCCCAAAGTGGTTGACCCCTTTCCAGCTGAGCCCTTTCCAGTTGAGCCCTTTCGGGTGAGAAGGGGCGGTGGTGCCTTGACCAGCATCGCGATCACGCCCGAGGCAACGAAGACCCAAACGATCTCCGACTCGGTCCACGCGGTCACCCCCGCGCTCACGCCGAACAGAGTCCACAGAAGCCAGTCCTTCGCCAGCGTCATGCGCACGAGCTTCACCGCGCTCCGCGCGATGATCGCGATGACCGCCGCACCGACGCCGTAGAAGAGTCCTTGCATCCACGTCAGCCCCTCGAAACGCAGGTAGAGAGCCGACAGTGCGAGCACCATCAGGAACGACGGGAGCACGAAAGCGAAGCCCACCAGTGTCGCGCCCAGAACGCGGCCGCGCACCCATCCGAGGTAGATCGCCAGCTGCGCCGCGAGTGGTCCGGGAGCAAGCTGCGCCAGTGCGAGGCCTTCCTTGTAGTCCTGCTCCGAGATCCAGCGGCGCTCCTCCACCAGGTCGCGCTGCATGTAACCCGCGAGCGCTATGGGCCCTCCGAAGCCGACCGCACCCAATCGCAGGAAATAGAGAACCACCTGTCGAATCGTGCATTCCTCGAGGCGCATCGTGACACTCTGCTGCTGACCGAGCGTCAAGTTAGACTGGGCGCACCGGGTCCGTGCCGCGGCATTGGTCTGCGAGCGTTGAGCCGCTCAGTAGATCAAGATGGGCTGGCAATTGTTGAAACCGATTGAGGTTTGGACCTGGAAAGTCGACCCCCATTTGTTGCGCTCGGCATTGAATAGATCAAGCGGATACGTCTGGCCGGTCACCAGTCCGAAACTGCCAGCAAGGGCATCTAGATCTGCGCTGCCACTGGCGGGCGGGTGCAGTCCGCCCAGGTCGACAGCGAGCTTGCCGTTGATGAAGACCCAAAGGTCGTCATCGCCATAGAACGTGAAGATCTCGCCGCCCTGATACAGGAACGTGGTGTGAAGCTCGAACGTGAAATGGTAATTATGCAGAGAGTCGGGGTTGGGGTAATTGCCGAACAGTTGCCCGTCGATGGGGAAGAAGCCGCTGGTTGCTGGGTTGCTGGGGTCGTAAATGGCCGCGTAGGTTACGACCTGGCCCGGGACGGGCACGATGGGCAGCGTCCAGGTTGTGGATAGATTCACCCCGGGCGTGTCTCGGTACCACTGGTTGAAGGTCATTTTGCTGGTGATCTGTCCGCCCGTGTCGGCGAGGTTGGACGGCACAGGTTTGAAGTCGGAGCCGAGATTCTGCTCTACCAACCCGGTAGTTAGTCCGGATTTAAGGAATTTGTTTTCGAAGTCGGGGTGACCGCCTTGATCATATGCCCTGAAGTCTCGAACGATGCCGGTGAGATTCGTTTCACACGGTGCCGCGTCCATCCCTCCGGCATCGACGATCAGGGTCGGGTTGCCGCCGCTCGAAGCCAGGTAACCACCTGACCCAGGTGCGCCACCGACGCCGCTGACAGCACCACCGCTGCCGCCGCCAGCGCCTGTCGACCCGACGCCGGTTGACCCGACGCCGGTTGACCCGCCGACGCCGGTAACCCCACCACTCTCGGCACCTCCGCTTCCCGCACTACGCCGGGCCACACCGCTGCTGCCACATGCTGACAGTGCGAGGGTGGCGATCAGACAACCAGCAAAGGTAGTTCGCGGCACTTCATTTCTCCGTTGCGATTCGGTTCAATCTGCGGAGATTAGCATGCCTTCCGTCTCGCGGGTCTCCTCGACGTCAAGAGCGAGCTTCATGAAGACGCCGCGGGCATGGATTTGTCACTTTTCCCCGAGCATCTTCAAGAGCTTCAACACGGTGTTCCAGTTCCGCGTGGTGACCGCCCCGCGGAGCTTCAACTTGCCGAGAGCTGCTGCGAGCGGGCTCCGTGCCTGGCCCTTCGGGTAAAAGGTGTAGATCTCCTTACCCGCCAACTGGAACAGCTCCGGCTCGAAGTCCTGCTGGTGAAGCGGCGCGAGCTCCGACTTGGTCGGCGCATTCGAGAGGAACGTGACGCACAGATATGCCGGTTTCGTGGCGACCTTGGCGAAGGGGTTGGCGCCGACGATGGCTTTGAGCTGCGCCTGCGTCCGAAGCGTCGTGGCTATG
>DASXTY010000453.1:0-3014 GCA_036505155.1 Polyangiaceae bacterium
CGGCTTTGCGCTGCTCGCGGCGCCGAACTTGCTTCATCTCGGCGTCGGTCATTTCCTTGTAATCCAGGTCGCGCGGACTCCCGGCGCCATCGCCGACGACGACTCCGCAAAACCACCGGTCGGACCGCGCGAAACACTCCAAAATTCCGTGAGCGGCGATGATCTCCAAGTCGTCCGGATGCGCTCCAACTCCCAGGTGCGTGGTGCGCGCCAAGGCCGAGCCCGGATCGGCGCCGTCTGGAACATAAATTTCACTCGTGGAAAGGCTCAACTTGGGCAGAGTCATGGGTCGCGGCTCAGAGGAACACGGTCGAGGTCACGGGCACAAGGTGCAGCTGCTTCGGCACGTTACCTCGGTCGCGCTCACCACTGTGCAGTTATCGCCCGGACACACGCAGTCACAGCTGATGGGTCCGGTTCCACACTGGTTACTCTCACAGCCGGCAAACACCGCGCCCGACTGATGCTCGACGCAGAGCTGGCCGGCGCTACACGTCTCTCCGGTGTATCCACACACGAAGGTCCCGCACGCAGAGACCATCACTTGCCATTGTCCAGCCAGACAAACCGCGATGACCAAGCCGGGTCCATCACAATCCTGGTACGAGCAGGACACGCCTACCGGCAGATCGCACACGCCGCTCGCGATCGGCGCTGACAGTGGACACAGCCCGGGGAGCGCTCCACCGATACCGCCCGTCGCGAAGCCACCGGTCCCGGTTGCGCCACCGGCTGACGATCCGCCTGCGCTGCTTCCCCCGGTGGCGCCTCCGGCGCCGCCTCTACCGCCCACGGCGCTGCCCGCTGCCCCGCCCCGGCTGCCCGCAGTGGCTCCGGTCGCTTGTCCGCCGCTCCCGGCGCGTGCACCGGCAACCCCGCCGCTCCCGCCCCCTGCACCGGCGGTTTCGTAACCGTTGCTCGACTGAGCGGCTGAGCAAGCCCAGCCTGCGATGGTCATGCACGGGGCGACCCATGAAATCCGAAAAGCAAGCGCCATAAGTACATTTTCACACAACCGTGACGGAGGCGCTACTCAGACGGGCATCTGGACGCCTCCTCGATACGTCGGCATAACGACGAGGTGACCGAAGCCGCCAAGCACTGGCTCAACCGCCCCCAGGAGCCTTGGATCCGGTTCGAAAAAGAGACGGACACTCAACTCGATCCTTTTGGTCGCGCGGTGCTCGCCAAGCTCGAACCCAAACCCGGTGAACGGGCGCTCGATATTGGGTGCGGAACCGGACAAACCCTGCTGCAACTAGCGGAGCTCGTGGGACCAGAGGGCCATGTGCTCGGAGTGGATATCTCCGAAACCATGCTCGGGCGGGCCCGCGAGCGAGTTCGAGAGGCGGGGGTCCTCCAAGTGAGCACAGAGCTCGACAACGCCGAGCTCTATGCCTTTTCTCAACGCAGCTTCGACCTTTTGTTTTCCCGCTTCGGGGTGATGTTTTTCGAAGATTCCGTGCGCGCGTTCAGGAATTTCGCCGGTGCTCTCCGACCACGAGCGCGCCTCGGTTTCGTATGCTGGCAAAAGCGAGAGAAGAACCAGTGGGCCCAGGTGCTGCTCGACGCGGTTTTGCCGCTCATGCCGACTGCGGAGCTTCCGCCGCTCCTTGCCCCTGGCCGGCCCGGGCCGTTTTATTTCGGAGACCCGGATTTCGCGCGAAAAATCCTGGTCGAAGCGGGGTTCGATCAAGTGACCTTGGATCCCGTCGAGATGCCGCTTCACTTCGGCGGCGCCATGACTCTCGAAGCGGCCGCCGATTATGCGATGTTCATCGGTCCCGCGTCTCTGGTCATTGCGGAAGCCGATCCGGCTTTCTACCCCAAGTTTCACGCAGCCCTCACCGAGGCGCTTTCCCCTTTTGTTACCGAGCGCGGTTGCTGGCTGGGCGGAGCGGTGTGGCTCGTTTCTGCGAGACGCGGCGGAAAGTCTGTGGTTTGATCGCGAACATGGCGTGGAAATCATGGCGCATTCCTCGGCTGGCGTTGGTCACGCTGGCTTTTTCCGGAGCCGCCTTCGCCTGGGAGGCCGAAGCTCCGTATATGGCCACGGCGCATGGGCATCGGTTCAGCCTGGTGACCGCGCAACAGAACGGCTGCTCGGTACTGGTGCGGCTCTACTTCGTGGCTCCTGACAAGGCATATGCTGCAGACAGCCCGGCGCGCAATTATTACCGTTTTGCTTCGCGGGTGCGTTTCAAGGAAGGCAAATCCATCCAGACGCGCATTTTTGCCAACCGGGAGCCAGGTAGCCGCGTTTATGCGGAAATCTACGACACGGCGCCTGAGGGATGCTGGGCGAAAACTGAACAGAAATTCCAGGGGGTCGACATCGAGGCCTGTCGCGGCCACGGCTGCAGGCCTCCCCCCTTCCAATGAAAGCCGCCCCACGCGCGTTCGCCAAAGACGACCAAGGGAAAAGACTCGTGGTGCGAGCCGATGATTTCGGTATGTGCCACGCGATAAACCGCGGGATCACTCAGGCTTTTCGACAGGGAATCGTGACCACATCATCGGTCATGGTCCCCTGTCCGTGGTTTCCCGAAGCGGTGAGGTTGGCGCTGGAGCTCGAAATCCCGGTGGGCATCCACAGCACGCTGACCTGCGAGTGGCCGAACTTTCGCTGGGGGCCGCTCACCGAAGGCGCATCGCTCACTGAATCCGATGGTACGCTCTGGCGCACAGTTCAATCTGCGGAGAGCCAGCTCGTGGTGGAGGATGCGACGCGCGAGCTCTTCGCCCAAGCCCGGCGAGCGGAAAACGCCGGGCTAACGCCAACGTATTTCGACGTGCATATGGGCATGACATGCCAAGCGGCATACGACGAGGTGTGTCGGAAATATGGCTTCGAGCTGGTCGACTTCAGGCTTGTCGCCCAGCTCTCCGATCGCCCGGCTAACCAGAAAGTCGATTGGCTCATTAGCTTTATCCAGTCCCTCGAGCCCGGCATGAATCTTTTGGTGTCGCACCCTTCGGTGCCCGCCGAAGAAGTGCGTTCGATGGCCGAGCCG
>DASXTY010000454.1:0-5317 GCA_036505155.1 Polyangiaceae bacterium
AATCGGGTAAGCTAGCCCGCACCGAGCGCGACGCGAACAGCGACGGGGTGGTAGATCAATGGTGGGAGTATCCGACTCCGGATTGTCCCGTGATCCACACCGACACGACTGGCGACGGTCGCCCAGATCCTGGCGCATCGGTGGACTACTGCAAGGAGACCGGCTATCTTCCGCCGGTTCTTACGAGCTCGCAGCCGGCGCAGCGCACTTTCGATCGGCCCGGATCGCTACCCACCCAAGTCGAGGAGAAGTCGGAAGCGCCGGCCCAGCCTGGTGGCTCCACCAAAAAAGCTGGAGCGCCGTGAAAGGTTCGAAGGTTCACAGGCGACCGGAGGTCTTTTTCAGCCTGACGCGGGCTTCGGTGGCTCTGGCTGCGACCTGCTTTGCCGCCCAGGGCTGTGCAGGGGATTCGCCCCAAGCGAAGACAGCGGCCGGGCCAGAGGAGATAGTGGCCGGTAGGAGCGAAGACGACAAATCCCGCTGCAAATACAAGGGCAGGGCCGATCGAGAGGTCAAGGAAACCGCGAGCTTAGGCTCCAACTTTCCAAACATTCGACGTGTCTACGCGCTGGTTGGAGAAGGGGAGGAGATAAAACAAGTGCTCCTGTGCAGGGAGGTCGACACCAATCTGGACGGCGTAAAGGACGTGGTACGCACCTACAACGACAAAGGGGAGCCAATCACCGAGCTTGCTGACACCGACTATAACGGTGCGATCGACACCTGGGTGACCTTCTCGCACGGCCGCGTCTCGAAGATTCGGAGGGACACGAATGGCGACCGGAAGCCTGACGAAACAGAGCTGTACGTTCGTGGAAGGTTGAGCCGAATCCAGCGGGACACCAATCACGACGGCAAGACGGACGTGTGGGAGATCTACAACGAGCAGGGGAGGCTCGAGAGAATCGGGGTGGACCTCGACGGCGATGGGCACGTGGACCGGTGGGATCGGGACGAAATTTTTGCTCGTCAAAGGGCCGAAAAGGAACGCGAAGAAGAGGAGCGGGAAGCCCAACTCAAAAAGCCGAGCAGCCCGGCGGCGGCTACGGATGCCGGCGCTCCCGACGCGCGTTCTTCGACCCGGCGACGCTAGTGGCGGTGACAGGACACTAGCCACCGAGCGCGACATGCCGACCGAGCCATTGCAAAAGGTCCTTGCGCGCGCTGGCGTTGCTTCACGGCGCAAAGCTGAAAGGCTCATCATCGCCGGCAGAGTGCGGGTCGATGGCCGGGTGCAGTCGCTCGGGAGTGCACTGGACCCGGAGCGGGCGCGCATCGAGCTCGACGGACGTCGCCTGGCGCTGGAAGCGCCGGCTTATTTAGTTTTAAACAAGCCCCGCGGCGTGGTCTGCACGCTGTACGACCCCTTGGGTCGCCGCACCGTCGGTGATTTGGTGAAAGGCGCCCGCGCGCGAGTGGTTCCGGTGGGGCGTCTGGACTACCAGACCAGCGGCGTACTGCTCCTGTCCAACGACGGCGCGTTTACCCAAGGGCTGGTGCATCCGCGAGCCGGAGTTGTGCGGGTTTATTTGGTCAAGGTGCCCGGTGAGCTCGACGATGAACGCTTGTCCCGCTGGTGCGATGCCATCGTTATCGACCACCGGCGCACACGACCGGCCGAGGTTCGACGAATGCGCAGCGTTAATGGTAAGACCTGGCTAGAGGTCACGCTGAGAGAAGGACGCAATCGTCATGTGCGCCGACTGGCGGAGCACGCGGGGTTTCCGGTCATGCGCCTGGTCCGATTGTCGTTCGCGGGAATTACCGCGCAAGGTCTTCGGCCAGGGCAATGGCGAGCGCTCAGCCCGGCCGAGCTTTTGGCCCTACAACGGGCCTTCGGCGTCCCAAAGCGAATTCGCGCACGGTAGGTAGCGGTACGTTTCCGATGGATTACTACTCTCTAAGTAAAACTCGACGAACGATCCCAGCTCAATGCTAGCCTCGCGAACCATGCGAACGACGAGTGTTTTTGTTTTGCTCGCTTTTGCGCTGGCATGCGGGGGAAAATCCAAAGAGCCCGCGCACCCTACGGGTGAAAGTGCAGAGCCCGCCGAGTCGGGACCCAATTCTGAAATCAAGGAGTCCGAATCCGCAGGCTCCCTCAGCGGCCAATCGGAGGAGCAAAGCCCGGCCGGTTCGAGCGACGCGGGTTCCGCCGAAGCGCCCGAAGCGGTTGGTGTTGCCTGCCAGCACATGTGCGCAAGCGTTGAAAAGAAATGCGGCGCCCCCAAAGGAAAGCAGTGTCGCCTGAGCTGCGACCAATATGAAACAGCGCCGTCGGCCTGTGCCGGCGTCACCGCCAAGGCCTTGCGGTGCGCGGCGAAAGCTCCCGACCTTTTGTGCGCCGACATGGCGCCCGATAGCTGCATGGTGGATTTTCGCGCGTACGACAAATGCGCAAAGTCGGGAGGCACCGAGCTGCCGCAAGAGCCGGGCAAAAATCTTCCTCCGGGATGGGCGCGCCTGAAAGATCCGAAAGGCGGCTTTTCGGTGGTCATGCCCAAAGGCGCTCAGCTTACCGAACACGGCCGCGAGCGCATGTGGACGGTGGCGGCCGGTGGCGCCGACTACCGCGCCGGTTCCATGCCCGCACCACCTGGCGGGTCGGCAGACAAACGCATCCGCGCGGGCGCGCTCGCGTTTCTCGGTCAGTGCGACAAGAAGCTGCGCATCCACGGGCGCGTCGACAAGCCAGACCGGGTCGGAGTTCAGATGGAAGCGAGCTGCCCGGATGGCAGTGGATGGCGCGCCTTCTTATGGCTGAAAGGTGATCTTCTGTACGTCGCGGCCGTCAAGGCTCCGTCTGGCCAAAACGCGAATGCGGATGCCCTCATTTTCAGCATGGAGTTTCCTGGCGGCTGAGTGTCCTCAATAAGCGTGGAGTTTCCGAAGGACTGAGCTATCCTGCTGACAAGCGGGATGGCGGACGCAGAAAACCCCCCGGTTCCGACCGAGCTCGTCGCCGGTAAATATCGGCTGACCCGGCTGGTCGGCCGCGGCGGCATGGGCTCGGTGTGGGAGGGCGTTCACGACACGCTCGGTACGCGAGTTGCCATCAAATTCATCGAGCGGGAGTACGTGGATAGTCCGGAGGCGCGCAGCCGCTTCGAAAACGAGGCGCGAGCGGCCGCGAAGCTCGGAAGCAAACACGTGGTGCGCGTGTTCGACCACGGACTGATGGGGGATGGGCGCCCGTACATCGTGATGGAGTTTCTGGAGGGAGAACCGCTCGACCAGCGACTGGATCGTTTGGGGCGCCTCGGCGCCCAAGACACGGCGCGGATCGTGTTGCAGGTTTGTCGAGGCCTTGCCAATGCGCATTCCGCTGGGATCGTGCACCGTGACCTGAAGCCGGAGAACGTGTTTCTGGTTTGGGACGCCGAAGATCAGTCGGACGTGGTCAAAATCGTAGACTTCGGCGTCGCAAAGTTCGTCGACAGCGCTTCCGGCATGTCGTCGGCAACGCGAACCGGGTCGGTACTGGGCACTCCATTCTTCATGAGCCCTGAACAGGCCCGCGGCCTGCGCGGTGTGGATCATCGCTCGGATCTGTGGTCGGTGGGCGTCATCACCTACCGTTGCCTGGTCGGCCAGCTGCCTTTCGAAGGCGAGGCGGTTGGCGATCTATTGGTGAAAATCTGCACCGCGCCGTTGCCGGTTCCCTCGGCATTGGCCCCGGATGTGCCGCCCGGATTCGATGCGTGGTTCACGCGCGCTCTGGCGCGAGAGCCCAATGAGCGCTTTTCCAACGCCGCCGAGCTAGCCCAAGCTCTGATGGCTACCTGCGGCCTGACCCCGCCCGCAAGCAGTCTCGGAGGTCCGGTAAGCCCAGTTGTGACCTCCACGGCAGGTACCGCCATACCCGCTTCCTTGCGCACTACCGAGCGGGCTGTGCCCGGAATGACCGCGTCGGGCGTGACCACTCAGAGCGCCGGCACGGCGGTCCAGCGCAAACCGGCGGCTCTGATCGCAATGGTCCTCGGGGTAATGGTTCTGCTGCTGATTGGCATCATCGCAGTCGTGAAATTCTCCCGATCCGGCGGCGCGGCAGAAAGCGCTCCGCCATCCTCCGAACCCGGCGCAAACACCCAGCCCGCCTTGGCGGCTCCGGCAGCAGCTCCGGCGGCGACCAGCGCGGGCCCGCTTTCGACCCAGAGCGCCCAAGCGCCCTCCGTTCAGCCGGTGCAAGCCGCGGCTCCTTCCGCCTCAGCGGAAATGGCGGCTCCCAAGCGGGCCGCGCTAACCCCCAAGCCACAAGCCACTGCGGAGAGCTCGCTTTCTTCGCCTCAAAAACCCAGGGTGAAACCTAAGTCCGGGCAAGCCAAGTCCAAAGAAGCGATCGACGTGGGCTATTGACGCGCCTTCGGGTAGGCTTCTTCTCCATCCTTTCTGAGTGATGCTGGTGGCGAAAGTTGGCTTGAAATTGAATGGGTGGAAAGCGCTGTGGGTCTTATGCGTCTGCGCAAGCGCGGCTTTTACTGCGACCGCAGCAGCCCAATCCGCTGCGGATAAGTCGACCGCGCGGCGCCTGGCCCAGGAAGGGATTCAGCTCTTTCAGTCGCAGAAATACACCGAAGCGCTGGAGCGGCTTCAGCGCGCTGAAAACCTTTACGACGCTCCGGTGCACCTTCTCTACATCGCCCGTTGTCAGGTGCAGCTCGGTCAGCTGGTGGAAGGCGCGGAGACCTACCAGCGTTTGATCCGCGCCCGCCTGGAGCCGGGAGCCCCGGACGCGTTTCACAAAGCGGTGGAATCGGGCAAGACCGAAATGGCCGAGCTCGAGCCCAAGATTCCTTCGCTCCGCGTCGACGTGGAGCCGTCGGGGCTTTCGGATTTGCACGTGACGCTGGATGATTCGGAGGTTCCGGCTGCGGGCCTTGGAGTGGATCGTCCGGTAAATCCGGGAGCGCACAAGATCAAAGCTATCGCCAAGGGGTACGCTGCGCCGGAACAAACTCTCGAGCTTAAGCCCGGTGAACGAAAGCAGATAAGCTTGAAGCTTGCCCCGGCCCCAACCGAGAAGTCCGGTGCTGCGGCTCAGCCTAGTGGAAAAACCGCAGCCCAACCGCAGGCCAGCGCCGGCAAGAAGGGCAAAGGCCTCGAGCTCATCGGAGGGCTTCGACTGGGCGCCGCCATTCCAGGTGGGGTTGCCTCAACGCAAGAGGTGATGCCCGTCCCCGACGCGTCCAAGAACGTTCCGGTGACGGACTACTTCGGCTCGGGCGGAGAATTCGAGCTGCACGGAGGACTCCGCTTCCTGACGTACTTCGCGGGGTTTCTTTTCTTCGAACACCTGGTTCTAAGTCCCGGCTCGCAA
>DASXTY010000455.1:0-2180 GCA_036505155.1 Polyangiaceae bacterium
CTTGCGGCGGCCCCCGAGCCGTGAGGGGCGACGAGGTGCCCGGGCTCGATCAGGAGGCCATGAGCACAGGCCTGGACCGTCGCGATCTTCAGAAGATGCTGCATGAAAACATGGAGGCGCTGCAAAAATCCGCGGTGGTTCGGCGCTGGGAGCAGGAGAAGGGGCCGACAGTTGCCGTGTTGCCTCTGCGCAACGAAACCACCGAACACGTCGATAGCGCGCTCGACGCTTTATTGAGCGACATTGAGACCACTCTGGTCAATGCCGGCCACGTTCGTGTCATCAGTTTGGAGCAGCAGCCGCAATTAAGGGAAGAAGTGCGCCGGCAATATTCGGATGGCTTCGACCCGGCGCACATCGCCCGCTGGGGCAAGCAGGTCGGAGCGCGTTACATAGTGACCGGCAAAGTGTTCAGTAATGACGAGCGCAGCCAGGACGAACGGCGTGTCCAATATTTCATGTTCATCCAGGTTCTGGATGTGGAAACGTCTGATATCTTGTTTCAAAACAAGACAGCAGTCACCAAGGCGCTCATTTAACATACCGCCGCCCACCCCCGGAATCCTCCTCGAGGGGCCCCGCGCATTTGACCACTCCTCCGCGTTTCATCACAACCTTGATGATCGCTTCCGTGCTGAACGGATGCGCCGGACACGCCGAAAGAACTCGTGACATTCGCACCGCGCTGGATGTGGCACAGCCGCGGCGCGCGCTGGATTTGATCAATGGAGAGCTCGAGGTAGGCAGCGCTCGGGAGCTTCCTCGCGAGCTCGGAGGCGACAACGGGCTCCTGCTCTTGGACCGCGCCATGGTGCTGCAACAGCTGGGGTATTATCGACTGTCGAGCCGGGACTTGGAAACTGCGGATAAGCAAGTCGAGGTGCTCGACCTTTCCAGAAACGCCGTGCACGACCTGGGAAGATATCTTTTCTCGGATGAGGCAGGCCCCTACAAAGCTCCCGCCTACGAGAAGCTCATGATCAACACCATGAACATGGTGAATTATCTGACGCGCGGCGATCTCAACGGGGCGCGGGTGGAAGCGCGCCGACTGGCCGTGATGCAAAAATTCATCCGCGACCACGAAGATCCAGCCGACGCTCTACTTGGGCCGGGCAGCTATTTGGCCGGCTTCACCTTTGAAAGAAGCAAGCAACCAGAAGAAGCGCTGCGGTATTATGATGAAGCGCTCCGGTATTACGACGAGTCACAGAAGCTTACTGAATATCGGACCTTGCTCGAACCAGTGCGCAGGCTTGCGTCGCAAACCGGTTACCGGAGCCCTCGCATTCGCAAGCTTTTGAAACCGGACCAAGACGACGGTTCCGGTACTGAGCCCTCCGAGCCGGGCTGGAAACGGCGGACGGTACGCATCCCAGCAGCCTCGAATGCAGCCCAAGAGAGCGATTGGGGAACACAGAAAAGCTCCGATGCGGCGAACGCCGATGAGAGCGGAGCCGGCGTGCCGAACAAACCTGCGACCCCCGCGACAACAGAAAAACTCGAGACCAAGCCCGCTGAGGCCGATGCAACGGACGGCGAAATTTTGGTCGTGGTAGGTTTCGGCCGCGTTCCGGCCAAATACGCCCGTCGCATCCCGATCGGCCTGGCGCTCACGTACGCTAGCGATGCCCTGAGCCCGTACGATAGTGAACAGGCGAACTATCTCGCGTTTCAGGGCCTGGTGAGCTGGATCAACTATCCGGAGCTCGGCGCCCCGCACGGTGAATATGACACTCCCGAGTTTGCGCTGGACGGGAAATGGCAAGCGCTCGAGGGTGTGCTCGAGCTCGACCGGGAAGCGAAACGAGCCTGGCAAGCCGCTCGAGGCGCGGTGGTGGGCTCGGCGATCACGCGTCTGGTTTCTCGGATCGTGGTTGGGGAAACCGTGCGTCAAGCAGCGGGCAAAGGCCTTACCGGGGCTCTGTTGAGCCTGGGCACGCAGGCAACGCTCACCGCGTTCGATACCCCGGACACGCGCAGCTGGTCCACGCTGCCGGCGCGCCTGGCGTTGGGCCGGGTGCGCGTTGCCGCGGGGGAGCACCAGGTGTTTCTTCGCGCTCGCGGCCTCTACAAGCGCCAGCGGGTTACCATCGCGCCCGGCGGCTGGGCCGTCGTCACGTTGACAGCGTTAATGTAGGAGCAACCGACCGAACCGTGGACAAACCCTTCACACCTTG
>DASXTY010000456.1:0-12876 GCA_036505155.1 Polyangiaceae bacterium
GTGCATCAAATCGGTCACGACTCCGAAACCCTGTCGGCTTTTGATCGTTCGTGGCGCGCGTATGGGAGCGGCGGTCAATACGCCATGGCGCTGGCAACGGCCGCTCTCATCGAGTTTATTATCCGATCTGCCGAAGCGCAGTCCAACAAGAGCGAGCAACGGCGGCGCTTGGATCATATCGTAGGCAATGCAATGCGGATCATCGACGAAGAAGCATTGGCTGGTTGCAGTCCGTCCGATATCGCCAAACGGCTCAAAGTACCGTATTCGACGCTACGGCGGCGTTTCGTCAAGGCGACCGGTTTTTCGCCCCGAGACTACGCGATCGCAGTGCGCCTGAAACGCGCCAAGGAGCTTTTGGTGAGCGACGAACGTCCGATTGCCGACGTGGCGCGCTCGTGCGGCTTCGAAGACGCCTTTTACTTTGCGCGCCTGTTTGCAGATCGCGTCGGGATGACGCCCACCCAATTTCGGCGCACGGGCCGGCTCTAGAATGGAAATGTCACAACCGGCAGCGCGGCGCGCCCAAGCTCATTGCTCGCCGCCGAGCAAGACTTGACAGCGGATGTATGGGCCCCCGGCGTCGACTTTGGCGGGTTGTCCTTTTCCGCAATACCCAGAGCCCAAGTCCCATCGGAAGTCGCTGCTCACCGCGTCCACGGTCTGCATGACGTGAAAGGCCACTCCGGAAATGGTGACGCCGCGCACCAGCTCTCCGAGCTTTCCGTGCTGGATACGGTAGGCCCGCTCCACGCCGAACATGAACTCTCCCGTCGAGTCCGCCTGGCCATTGCGGGGCCCGTCCAAAAGAAAGCCGTCCTCCACTCCCGCGATCATCTCCTCGAGCGAGCTGGTTCCGGGCTCCAAGTACGTGTTGCGCATGCGGATGAGCGGGGGATCGCTGTACTCCCAGGCGCGCGCCGAGCCGGTGGGCCGCACGCCGAATCGGCTCGCGGACTCCCGGTCGTGCAGGTAGCTTTTGAGAATTCCATTTTGAATGATCACGGTGCGCTCGGTGGGCACCCCTTCGTCATCCACCGGGAGCATGCCGCCCGCGCCGTCCGCATAGGGGCTTAGACCCGAGTCACACAAGTTGACCAAGTCGCTGGCAACACGCTGGCCGATCTTGCCCGCGGCCACCGAACCGGCGGTAACGAAGTCGGCTTCTACCGTATGACCGATGGCCTCGTGCACGAGCAAGCCGACGATGGACGGCGCCAGAATCACCGTCCGACGCCCGCCTTCGGGGCGACGCGCTTTCAATAGATCCACTGCTGTGGCCGCAGCCCGCTGTGCGAGCTCGGTGGCGGAATCCGCGCGGAACAGGCACTGCCAGGAGCCGGTGACCCCCAAGTTGCGCGATGCGACCTGCCGCTCGCCCCGGTCCGACGCAACCGCTGAGACGCGGAATTCGGGGCGCACCAAGCGAAATGAGCAGTCGGCGCCGTCGGTGGTGACGATAGCCTTTTCTTCCAGGATCTCGTTGTAGGTGCACAACGCAGTGGTGACGCGTTCCGACGCGCTCCGGGTGGCTTCTTCCGCCTCGCGAGCCAAAGCGACCTTCTCTTCCAGTGGCCGGCCCAGCACATCCGACACACCATCGAGCTCGAAATGGCCGTGCGCTAGCTCGGTGGACGCCAGCCCTTGAACTCGTTGCCTGCGGCGGCCAGCGCCCTGTCGCGCGGCGGCACGAGCCTCATGGATGGCAGCCTTCACACTAGCGGAGTCCGCCGAGCCACAAGCAGCAAAGCCAAAGCTCCCGTCCTCCAGCACGCGCACCCCCGTGCCCTCGCGATAGCGAGTACTGAAGTTTTCCACCCTGCCCTTCTCCACCGTAAGCGAACGAGTGGACTTAGCGTGAAACCGGAGCTCCACGAACCCCGATTCGCCCAAACACGATTTGAGGATGTCGCGAACTTGTTCCAGAGAGGAGACGGGCATCTGCATTATTAATCCGATCTACGGACTCAGCACACTAGCACGATGAGCGCCGGGCCGCTTCAGCCGTTTACGGGCACGAGTTTTGAGCGCCTGGGGTCGGCGGACGGCTCACCCGCCAGGACAAGCCCAGATCTTCGCTGGTTTCGTCGTGACCGAGGTAGCCATTCCCGCCGGTGCTGCGCTCGCCGCCTTCCGTGAAGTCGCAGCGGATCAGGCTTTCTCCGGTTGCGTCCGCGACGGGAGCTGGATGCTGAAGGGCAGCCGGAGTGTCCGGCAAGTAAGTGGAGCTCCCAACGTCGGCCCCCGTCTTGTCCACGGCGTCGGACGTGTTCCCGTAAATGAGGTAGTCGATATCGCGGATTAGGGGACGATGACCATCCCAACTGAACGCCACCACCACTTCATCGCTATTGGTGAGCCCTGAGCCGAGCTGGAAGCTCCCGAGCATTCGGCGCGGGCTAACGTCCCCCGCTGCCGGATCCAGCGCGAAGTCGGGGGACACGCCGTACGCCTGCTCGAAATTCGCTGCCGAATCGAGCGCCACCACCGTGTAGCCACCTGCAGCAATGCGGCTTCCCGGCGGGAACTGAACGCGAAAATCACTGGCGATGGGCTCCCCGCCCGCCGATGTGATGAGGTAATAGCCGGGATAGTCGGCCAGATAGACGTAGCTCAAATTGATGTCGCTGGAAGTCGGATTGTAGAGCTCGACGAATTCCGCACCCGACGGGGTGACCGCGACTTCACTCAGCACCAGCCCGCCGGGGCACCCGAGGCACGGCCCGCCGCAGTCCACATCCGTTTCCACCTCGGTGCCGAATTCGTGAGAAAGCCCATCGCTGCAATTAGCCGGCTTGCAGCCAGACGGAAACCCGTCAGGGCAATCATCGTTCACGCGGTGATTACCGTCATCGCAGAGCTCACCCGCATCGGAATTTACGACGCCATCACCGCAGACCGACCAGGTGCAATCCGGGTTGCATTCTGGCGTTTGCCCGCCTTTCCCCTGACCGTCGCCGTCGCACTGCTCTCCACCCTGTACGATCCCGTCCCCGCAGCGCGGCGCCGAACATACCCCTTCAAAGCAGACACCGCTCGCACAGTCGCTCGGCACTGAGCAGTTTCGCCCGGCAAGACACGCGCGGCACTCGCCACCGCAGTCCACGTCGGTCTCGCTCCCGTTGGGCAAACCATCCACGCAGGTGGCGAAGGCCGTGGTCGGCGCTTGGCCGGCGTCTGGGCCGCGTGCCATGCTCACTGCGCCATCGCTTCCATTCGAAACGGTCGCGAAAGCTCCGGTTGCCGCGTCTTGCTCTTCAGCGGTGGTCGCCAGCGCACCCAGGGGGCTTGGTGACGGCGCTTCCGAACACCCGACGACGCCGGCAAGCACCGGAACCGCTAGCATCTGCCCGATGCGATTCGCATCGCAGCGCTGGAAGGTGACGCTATTTGCAGCACGTTCAACCCAACCCGAACCGAATTGCAAAAGAGCGACCATCAACCACGGGCATCGGGCAACCCGCAGTTGAGTTTCTCAGTATGCGTCTGCGCCGCTCTCCGGCAGAGTCGGGGATTACCAGGACCAATTACCGGTGAATTTCAGAAGACCCATCAGCCAGAGCAGTATCGGCACGGCCGTAGCGGCGGCAACCACGAAAATCCCTCTTTTTGCGGTCCTGCCGGTGTCTTGCCAGGGCAGCTCACTGAATAGGTCGTACCCGTGACCCAGGGCGTGCTGATGCGACATTGCCACCATGTCTCCTTCCCGCCGATTTAGCGAGGGCTCAAGCCGTCTTGGAACCTGAACCAATTCGGCGGAGTACAGATTTAGTGTGTGGCCGCCGCGTTATGTGTGCAAGCGCTCGGTCACACCTTTTTTGGGTCGGCGCCCGTGTGCCATTTTTACTTTTTGAGCTCGCAGGCGCCGATGTCCGGCGCAGCTCCGCTGAAGATTGGGGTGCCGTAATAGTCGTGCGCGCCCGGGTCGATGGCGAACTCGACTTTCAAGTCGAGTGCCGAGTCGACCAGCGAGCTTGCCGGCGTGAGCTGGTATTGTCCCACGCTGCTCAGCAACGAAGCATCCCCTAGGGTAGGCCCGCCACCCATGTTGACCAAGGCGGGGTCACCATTCATCCCGACGTCGCCCCCGGCGCGCTGCTCCTGGCCCGTTGCCGCGCGAAAGCTCGAAAGGTCACGAAACGTTTTGCCTTCCCAGGAGATCAGGGTCGGGGAATTAGCGGGAGCACCGACCGACCAATAGTTATTGCTCAAAACCTCAATGCCGGGCTCTTCAAAAGGAGTACTCACAACTACCGCAGGACCACTGGTCACGAACAGATTATTGTACAATTTCGTATTTGGGGCCGGCTTATCTTCGATGAACCAGACCGCGTAGTTCGCTTCACCGTCGGAGCTCCGCGTCGCGTAAAAGGTGTTGTTGTAAACCAGGGTGCCCGTGACTTTATCGGGGGGATCGCCGTTCCAAACCGTGAGTGCACCGCAATGGTTGCGGCAATCGTTCTGGCTGATGTTGTATCGAATCACATTGTTGCCCATGGGTCGCGCGTAGGGGAATTGTGCGATGAGGTAGCCCGGGCCATCATTGTCGTGACTGTAATTGTACTGGGCGACCGAGTTGGTCATGCCGCCGTCCAGGTCGAACCCCCCGCCGTCCCCGGTCTGACTGCGATTGCCGTAGGACTCGTTGAGCTGGATGGTAACGGCATTGGAGTCCCAGGCCCAAATGCCGACCGGTCCCCCTCCCTTATTGGTGTTCAAATCGCCGTTTGCGTGCGACACGTTCAGCTCCACCAGGGCGCCGTCCACATCTTCGAGCAGGATTCCATTGCCAGTATGACCGTTGGCATCATAGAGGCCCCGATTCTGAAACACTTCGCATCCCCGCACAGTGACGTTCCGATGGGAATAGGTCTTCGAATTCATATCGAAGGAACCGCCCACCTCTATTCCGGCCTGCCCGTTGTCGTGCACGCAGCTATTGGAAATGGTGACGTCGGTAAACCCGAACTTGCCCACTTTGGAGGTCGACCCGGTGAGCCGGATTCCGGCGTCTCGGAATCCGCTTGACTCGACTCGATCGATGACGATGCGCTCAAGCTGTGTGCTGCGTGTGGCGTTGCTCAGGTTAAGCCCGGCGCTGGTGTTTCCGTCTTGCTCGACAGCGTCCCAGCCCCCCCGGAGCTCCAGATTCCAAATCTGCACGTTGCTAGCGCTAAGAATCGAAATCGCCGCGCTCCTTCCCTCATTGATGGTCGCGCGCCCCGCCCCATAAGAAGTGATACTGATGGCGGGAGCACCTGCCATTGCCGCCGGAGTCAGCGGACGTATGGTGCCGTCGAAGGTCTGCCCGCCTTCAAGCAAAAGATTGTCGCCGGGGGCGAGAGTGATCGCGGAGAACATGCGGAGTGTTTTCCACGCGGTGCTCTCCGAGGTCCCGGAGTTGGAATCGTCACCGGAAGGGCTCACGTAATAGCTGGTGCCCAGTCCCAGCGATGGGGAGTCTCCGAATAGCGCTCGACCCGGATTGCAGACGCCGACCGCCATCGGATCGATATGCGGCTTGGTTCCCGAGCCCGCGCTCGAGCCGCAACCCGCCGCCGACAAAGCAGTGCAAATACACAAGAGCAAGCATCTCGCGCGGACCATCCTGGCACTCGACGATTAGCACGAACTGCCCACCCAAGCGAACCGGGAGGCAAGCTTTTTCTGCGCTTCTACCGGATGGGTCGCTTCGCGGCGCGGCTTCCCCAGTATCCGAGCAGAGCCGCGCCAGCCACGGCGCAGATCCACAAAACCAGCTGGGTTTTGGCTCGAAAGCCGTAGTAAAGCATGCCGGCAGCCGACGCGATGAACACGGCCGCCGCCACGCGATGGATTCGGATTGAGCTCTGCTCGACTCGCGGCCGCCGACGGAACAGGCCGAGCAGAGTGAGCGCCGAAAACAAGGTCAATATCGCGCCGACGTCGTGGACGACGTGTTGAAAAGGTTGCGTCCACAAAATGACGAGCGCGAGCATTGCCTGAAGCAGCACCGCGCCACGCGGCGGACCATCGCCGCGTGCCGCCAAGGCCCCGGGCAAAAACCCATCTTTGGCCATTTCCGAAACCACGCGAGGCCCGAGAAAGCTCATTGCGCTGGCCGCCGAGCAGAACACCACGATGAGCAGGAACGAAACCAGTCGTCCGCCGGTTTTACCGAACAGGTCACTGGCGATCAAATGCGCGAGAGTGACGCGCGTCTCCTCGTACGCAAACACCGCACTCACTCGCTTCGGCGTCAAATTTGAAATGAACTCCCAGTTAATCAGAAGGTAGAGCACCCCAACCGCGCTACATCCGATAAGCAGTGCTCGGGGCAACGTGTGGCGCGGTGAACGCAATTCCTCCGCAGCATAGATGGCAGCATTATAGCCGCTGAAGGCAAATGCTACGTAGAACAAAGCGGTTCCTACCGCCGGGAGCGAAAATCCAGATCCATTAGGCGGCTCCCAGGTGGGCCATCGCCAACTGCCGAACCCGAGGCAAGCTGCAGCGAACCCAATCAAGAGAACGACCTTTGCCAGCACCAGCGCGTTTTGACCCCATCGGGATGCGCGCAAATTGGTTGCATGTACGACACTGGTGATCACGATCACCGCGCTCCCGAAAACCCGCGGCTCCACCGCCGGTATCAAGGTTTTGGCAAAGCTACCGGCTGCCAGTGCATCGATGGCGACGGGGCCCGAGAAGCCCACCAGCATGGACGCCCAGCCCGCCAGATAGCCGAGAGCCGGGTGCAGCAGCTCCGATAAATAACGATACTCACCGCCGGAGCGGGGAACCAACTCCGCCACTTTTGCGTAGCCCAGTGCTCCGCACATGGCCAGAAATAGACCCAAGGCCCAGGTGACGAGGATCGGAAGCGGCCCCAGGTCCTGTGCCATGAAGCCCGCGGAAAGGAATACCCCGGCGCCGACCATGTTGGCGACCACCAAGCCCACCGCGGATCCCAATCCGAGTAAGGCGCGCTCCTTTTCAGCCGGGCGGCGTAGCGGGTGTGGTTTTGCCAACTTCTTGGTGTCGCTAATCCTCATCCGCCAGCGGAACGTAAGGCTGGTCGGGACGCGCTGGTTCGGTGTGCACCAAGACGTCCGCCACGCCTTCCAGACTCTCCTTGATGGCGTCGATAACCGCGTGGGTAACGCGGTGGGCGCGGACCACGTCGAGGTGCGGTGCAATTTGAATGTGCAGGTCGACGAAGATTGCTCCCGGTGAACCGCGAGTCCGAATCTTGTGACAGCTCGCAACTCCCGGAATTCTGGTGACCACCGATTCAATCTGATCGCGGTCCAGCTGGGCCGAGTCGGCTAAATAGCCCATGTTTCGGCGCAAGACCAGGATACCAGCCCATCCGATAAAAACGGCAACCGCCAGCGCCGCGACCAAGTCCAAGATTGGGTAACCCAGCCGGACAAACACGGTTGCCACCAGCACGCCGCAAGTTACCAGAACATCGGAGCGAGTGTGCAGCGCATCGCTCAAGAGAAACGAGCTGGCGAGGCGTTCTCCTTGGCGTCTTTCGTAGTGCGCTACGCACAAGTTGACGGCCAAGGTGACCGACAGCACTGCGAAAGCACCCGGACCGATGTGCGGCAGGTGGCCCGCCGCAGACAAGAGTCGACCCTGCGCGCTCCGCACCACATCGTATGCCATGGTCAAAAGCGATACGCCGACCAAGGTAGCTGCGATGAGCTCGAACTTTTGATGACCGTAAGGGTGGCCTTGATCCGCCGGACGGCTCGCTGCCGAAACTGCAATGAGACCGACCAAATTGTTACCGGCATCGGTAAGCGAATGGAACCCATCCGCGCGCACCGAAAGCGCGTTGGCCCAGTAGCCATAGGCTACCTTGGCCGCTGCGACCGCCAGGTTTAGGCCAAGCGTCCACAGCAGCACCCGCCGCACGGCGCGCGCTCGTGCTCGATGGGTTTCGCGGGAACCGCCTTTGGAAACGGCCAACTCAGCACCAAATTGCGGGTCCAAGGTGAGCCAGGGGTCAAGGCTAGGAGCCAATCCCTATCGTGGCAACCCGCCACAAAGAGCGTTCATCGCCGTGAATAGCGGACCAGCCGAGATGGTTAGGATAATTGAAACCAAGAAGGATAGACCTCTGGCCTGGACCTTGAAGGAAAAAATCGTGCTCATCACCGGCGGAAACACCGGAATCGGCAGGGCCGCGGCGATTGAGCTCGCACAGCGAGGGGCAGAGGTGCTGTTTACGTCGCGAGACCCCGAGGCGGGTGAACGGGCGCGAGTCGAGATAAGCCGAGCGGCGGGACACGACGTGACCTGCTTACCTCTCGACCTGGCCTGGTTCAGCTCGATAAGGAAACTGGCGGATGCGGTGCTGGTCGGCTGGCCGGCGCTCCACGTGCTCATCAACAATGCGGGCGCCGTCCTCACCCGGCGGTCCGAGACGGTGGAAGGGTTCGAAACCACCCTGGGAGTCAACCATGTCGGACATTTTTTGCTCACCACGCTGCTGCTCGACCGCATCAAGAACAGCGCGCCGGCGCGCATCATCAACGTTTCGTCCCGCGCCCACCTGCGTGCCGTCACTGGTCTCGATTTTGGAGACTTACAGTCGCGCCGGCACTATCGGGGGTTTCTGGCGTATTCCCGGTCGAAGCTGGCGAACATCTATTTCACTCGGGAGCTGGCGCGTCGGCTGGAAGGGACCGAGGTCACAGCCAACGCGGTGCACCCCGGCTTGGTCGCGACTCGGTTTGCCCAGGATCGCGATACCCGCTGGCTCGGTGCGCTGATGCGGCTCGGAACCTGGTTCATGTTGAGCCCGGAGCAAGGGGCCGACACCGTGGTGTACTGCGCTTCGGATCCGGAATTATCCGCCAGCGGAAAGTATTTCGTGCACCGCCGCGAATCGACACCTTCGCGAGCAGCCCAAGACGACGATGCCGCCCGGCGTCTCTGGGAAGAAACAGAGCGCTGGATTCGAGAAGGGCACCCCTAACGGCTCGGCTATTTGTTCCCCAAAGCCAGGCCGCTTTGAGTCAAATACTGGTAGCTTTCACGCACCGCGGTGAGCACGTCCGTATCAGAGTGGTCGATCTCGACCACTAACCAGCGGAGCACTTTGGGATCGGCGGCATTCACCACGCTCGGAATGTTCATCTTACCCGACCCAACCGCCACGTGCGCCTTGCCCTTGACCAACGGCCCATCTTTGATGTGCAGAAGCACTGTGCGCTCCTTGTGGCGAGCGACGTGTTCGGCGGGATCTTCGACTCCGAAGTTGGCGGCCCAATAAGTATCGATTTCGAGCTTTAGCTTGGGGCTGCGCTCGAGAAACAGGTCGTACTTCAGTCTTCCGTTCAGACGCTCGAACTCCCAGTAGTGATTGTGAATGAATAACTGAATCCCCGCGGGCTCCAACCCCTCGATGACGCTGTTCACCTTATCGGCGGTGAGCAGGATTGCCTCCAGGTCGGCGAAATTCGAGGGGCCAAACCCGGTGGCGGCCATGTCCAGGCCGAGAATGCGCATGGTCTCGATGACTTCGGAGACGTTTTCCGGGACGGCCCAGGGGCCGTGGCTGCCGGAGATCTCCATCCCCAGATCTTCCACGATTTTCCTGAACTCCGCCGGGGAAAGCCCGTGGAACCCGGCAGCTTCCACTCCCTTGTAGCCGATGTCTGCGACCGCCTGGAGCACGCCGCGGAAGTCTTTTTGTGCTGCGTCGCGCAATGAATAGAGCTGAATGGAAATGGGCGTCATCGCGGTTGGCCTTTCCGGCGCCAGCGGAGCCATGGGCCCGGTCGCGCCAGCGTGATCGTTGCAACGAGACCCTCCCAAATGTCAACGTGTTACGAAGCCCGCCCCGATCCAGGGGCGCAGGGCAAGATCCGAAGGAGCGGTGGAAAGATCGCATGAAAATCACATCCGTGAAGTGGTTCGTGGCAGGTGACATCCGTGACTTCTTTTTCGTGGTGGTGGACACCGACCAAGGTATCCGCGGTTTGGGCGAGGGCGGCGTCACCTGGCGAGAAGCGGCCACCGCTGGATTCGTCGAGGCGCTCGAGCCGCTCTTGATCGGACAGGACCCGATGCGCACCGAGCATCTGTGGCAACGCATGTTTCGTAGCGGATTTTTCCCGGCTGGTCGGGTCGGCTGTGCCGCCATCAGCGCAATCGACATCGCGCTCTGGGACATCAAAGCCAAAGCCCTGAATGTGCCGCTTTACCAGCTGCTCGGCGGTAAGGTTCGCGATCGGGTAGCCTGTTACGCGCACATCGGACACACCGATCCAGCCGGGTTGGCGGCGCAAGCCATGGAGAAAGCTAAACAGGGCTGGCGCTTCGTTCGTTTCGGATTGCCTGAGGAAGGGTCCACTCTGGAGCCCACTCGCGCGGTGCTACAAGCGGTCGATCTATTTGCGGCTGCTCGAGAAGCGGTGGGCCCCGAAATGGAGCTCCTTATCGACGTTCACACGCGAATCGATCCGGCACACGCCATCCTACTCTGTAACCGGCTCGAGCCTTTTCGCCCATTTTTCGTGGAGGATCCAATTCGATCGGAAAACCCCACCACGCTTCGCAAGCTGGCACGCACCGTAAGCGTTCCTATCGCCATGGGCGAGCAATTCGCCACCAAGTGGGAGTTCCGTGCGGTCATCGAAGAGGAGCTCATCGATTACGCGCGCATCGATTTGTGCATCGTCGGAGGCATCACCGAAGCCCTGAAGATCACCGGGTGGTGTGAAACACACTACATCAACCTGGTCCCGCACAATCCTCTCGGACCGGTCTCGAGCGCCGCATGTCTGCACCTGGACCTCGCCACCAGTAACTTTGCAGTCCAGGAGTGTACTTGGATACCCGGCAGTTACTTGAAAGACCTGTTTCCGGTTCAAGTGCCCTACGAGCCCGGCTATTTTCTCGCTCCCACCGCTCCCGGGCTCGGCATCGAGCTCGATCAGAGCGCCCTTTCCAAATACCCACCGCTAGGGAAAGGGTCGCCATCGCTCCATCGGAGCGACGGGTCTTTCACCAACTGGTAGCTTTGGCGCTACCGCAAGCACATGGGTACCATTGTCGTAGAGCGCAAGTTTCAATGCCGTGCCGATCCGGCTGGTGCGTGGTGCGTCATCGCGGACACCGAACGGCTGAATCGGCACCTAGGGCTCGGACGCTTGGAGGTTCAAGACTATTCGGGTGATAGCGGGTCGCGCTACCTGGTGAAGACGGTATCCGGAGCGTTTCCGCTGGAATACGAGGAGCAGCCGTTCGAGTGGGTGGAAAATGAGCGCTTTTCAGTGCGCCGAATCATGAAAAAGGGGTTGGCCAGAAGCATCGATACGCGCTTCGAGCTGACGCGCCTTCGCGACGGCGGAACCGAAGTTACCGCGCGTGTGATCATCGAGCCGAAATACGTCGCGCTTTCACCGGCCATCCGGCTTCAGGCGGCCCGCTTCATTTCCAGGGTTGGGCTTGAGCTGGAAGAGCTGGATGAAAAGCTCAAAGGTGATGTGTCAACCTTGGAAGGGAATGTGACGAATCTCAATGAGCTGGCTCTCGAACGCGCCGGAACCGAGCTTTTCCGGGCCGTCTCGATTCCGGAACGGCCGGCCGCCGAGCTCCTGGTGGAGCTGGTTCGGGCGGCGCATGATGCGGAGCTCGATCGCATGCGTCCACTCGAGTTGGCAGAGGCGTGGAACTTGGACGAGCGTATCGTGCTCGCGGTGTTCCTGCGCGCTGTTTCCGCAGGACTTCTTGAGCTAAACTGGGACCTGGTTTGCCCAAGCTGCCGGACCGCTTCCAAGCAGCTGCGCACACTGCAGGCACTACCCGAAGAAGGGCATTGTCAGCTCTGCGATCTGTCCTACGGGCTGGATTTGGACCTGGCCGTGGAAGCCACATTTCGGCCTTCGCCGGCGGTGCGCCATGTGGACCCGGGGCCGTATTGCATTGGCGGCCCACGCCGCACCCCGCACGTATTGGCCCAGTCCATCTTGCAAGCGGACGGAGTGGTCCGGCTTAGCGCGCCGGAACACGCCGGGCGCTACCGGGTTTTTGCACGAGGTGGCGCGGTCGCAACTCTCCGAGTAGAAAAAAACGGTGCGAAGGCTCAGACCCTACGGCTGGAGGCGGCAAAATTCACTCCTCACCAAGTAGAGCTCTCACCGGGCGCCGAGCTCGGCATTGAGCAAGTGGCCGGCCCTGCTCGCCACGTAAAAATCGAGCGCATGGAGTACGCAAGCCGGGCGGCGACCGCACACCTGGTGAGCACCCTGCCCGAATTTCGCCGGAGCTTTGCCAACGAAGTCTTGCGTCCCGGGCTTTCATTGCGCGTTGGCCGAGTGGCGCTGCTCTTCACCGACCTCACCGCCTCGACAGCGCTGTACGCAAAGGCGGGCGACGCGCGCGCTTTCAAGCTGGTCCAGGATCATTTCGAGCTTTTGCGGGCCATTATCGAGCGCCGCCGCGGCGTGCTGGTCAAGACTATCGGCGACGCGGTGATGGCGGCATTCGTTTCGGAACGAGACGCAATTGAAGCGAGCGTGGAAATGCAGCAAGCGCTTCCCGGTTTTCGTGCTCAGAATCCAGAAGCAGAGTTCGCGTTCCTAAAGGTGGGGGTTTTTGCAGGACCCTGTTACATGGTTACCGCAAACGACACGCTGGATTACTTCGGTCAGAGCGTGAACGTGGCGGCACGCCTGCAAGCCACGGCAGGCCCGGGAGAAGTGGTTTTACCGAGTGAGCTCGCCACCCAGGCCGAAGCGCAAGGATGGCTCGGCGGAGCCGATGTGTCGGATCATTTCGTGCCGGAGCTCAAGGGCATTACCGAAAAGCTCTCGCTGGCGCGGGTGGTGCTGGACCCGCCGTCGTCGTCACCACGCGCCCTGGCCTCGCCTGTCT
>DASXTY010000457.1:0-3220 GCA_036505155.1 Polyangiaceae bacterium
TGAAGTAAAGACCGGCTTTCGCCACGCCCTCGCCGGCTACCAATCCATCGCCGGAGTCACTCCGGACTTATCTGTCTTCGGCAAGGCCGTCGCCAACGGGTATCCCCTGGGCGTCATCGGTGGAAAGCGCGACATCATGCAACTTTTTGCCACTCAGGATGTCGCGCGGCGGGTTCTCATTGCGGGCACATACAACGCGCATCCGTTCACCAGTGCTGCTGCCATCGCCACTATCGAGCACCTCGCTTCCGACTCAGGCTTCTACCGCCGCCTCGAAGGCCTCGGCGCTCGCCTAGAGACCGGTCTAATGTCCCTGTTTCGCGAGCGCGGCATTCCCGGCGTCGTCGCCCGGCAAGGCTCGGCCTTTTGCGTCTACTTCTGTGAACGCGAGCCTGTCGACTGGCACGACATCCTCGCCCACCACGACTTTGCGCGCGACCTTGCTTACCGGCGCGCGCTGGTCGAACGTGGCATCTATCACTTTCCCGCGCCTTGCAAACAAGGCTCGCTCAGCGCGGCGCACACCGATGCCGACGTGGACCGCACTCTGGAGGTCACGCGGGAGGTGCTGCAAGAGTTGTGACTCAGCGCCGGCTGCGCCTGCGCTCCCTCCGCTCGCGACGGCGCCGGCGATGCGCTTCTCGGCGGCTTTCGCCGGCCAGGCGCGTCTCAACGGACACGCCGCCGAACAGAGCAAAGCCGGTGATCCGGATGAGGGGCCTCCCCGGGTCGTGGGCAGCCGGTGCGCGCTCGAGGTGTTCGAAGCCACCGAAGATGGCGGCGCCTTCCATGATCACGGCCACGTCCGGCGGCACCACCACAACGGCGCCCCCGAAGATTGCGGTGATGTTTAGCTCCGTTTCCCCATTCGAAAGGCGCGCCTGGCGGAGGTCGAGCTCGGCTCCGCCGAATACCGATAAGACGCGCGTGTTTCTCGCGGGCGTCCAGCCGCCTTTTCGCTGAACGCCTCCGAATACTGCAATCAGGCTTTGGTGGTCGCGGCGGTCCCGCGACGGGACCAGTGCACGCGATGCGGGGAGGAGCGCGGTCATGTCTGATGGCTCCAGGTCCGCCAGGACCGCATCCACCTCAGCCACGGTGGCGGCGCCGTGCACCAGCGTGAGCCGGCGCTCGAACTCATCGATATCGATGGAGTCCTTGGCGAAGGCGTCTGAAAGGAGCAAGATGGCGCGCTCGCGACGATCCCGGACTGCGACCATGTCGGCCATGGCTTCGAGATTACCCGTTGGCGCCGGAGGGGTGCTAGAAGCATTTTCAACCGATGGCTCTAACAACATGAGTACTCGAAAGCTTGGCTTCGTTGACTATCGACTCGACAATTTCCACGCGAACGTTTTTTTGGACTTGGTGCGTGGCGAGCTCAAGTCGCGTAGATGGGAAGTCACACGGTGCTGGGACATGGACCCCGCTAGCGGGGTTAAATGGGCCGAGTCCAAGGGCATTTCTTACGTTACCGAAATAAGTCAGATGCGCGATTGCGACGGCTTCATGATCCTGGCGCCGTCCAATCCCGAAGTGCACTTGGAAATGGCGCGGCGGGTGTTCCCGCTCCAGCGTCCCACCTACGTGGACAAGACCTTTGCCCCCGATCATAAGACGGCCAAAGCCATCCTTCGGCTGGCGGACAAATATGGCGTGCCCGTATTCACGACTTCGGCGCTGCGTTGCGCCTCGAGCCTTAACCGGTTGCTCGACCAACTATGCCGGGAGAATATCCGTCACCTGCGCGCCTGGGGCGGGGGACGCTCGTTCCGGGAATATGCCATTCATCCGCTGGAGATGGTGATCGCAGCCATGGGACCGGAGGTGCGGCAAGTTATGCACCTCGCCCAGGGCGAGCATCACGAGCTCAACATTCGCTTCTCGCGCGGGCGCACTGCAAGCGTATTCGTGCACCTCAACGCTGCGTGTGACTTTCAGGCCGTGGTCAGCACCCGGGGAAAGACGGTTCACGTCAGTTGCAAGGACGACCCCATCTTTCGCGACCTTTGTAGCCTGGTGCTGGATTTTCTGGAGCAGGGGAAGGAGCCGGTGGATCGCCGCGAGTCATTGACGATCTTCAAGGTGCTCGACGCGGCTTTCAGCAAAAAAGCCATCGGAAAGTTGGTGAAGGTGTAGCTTAGCGAAGCTGGAAAAATGACTACGCCCCCCTCCGACTCTCCATCCCCGCCTGATGCACTTTACCCGGCAAACGCCTTCCCACCACCGCTTCCGCGACGATCCCCGCTTGGATGAGCGCGGCGAGATCTACTCCAGTCTCGATGTCCATGCCGTGCAGCATGTACACCAGGTCTTCGGTGGCGAGATTTCCCGCCGCGCCCGGAGCGTAAGGACATCCGCCGAGCCCGGCCACGGAAGCGTCAAAATCGCGTATTCCGAGCTCGAGACCGACCAAGGCGTTGGCCAGCGCCGTGCCGCGAGTGTCGTGTAAATGCAGGGCTAGCTTGGACGCTGGGATCTGCGATAAGAAAAGCTGGCAAATCCGTCGCGTTTGCAGCGGGGTTCCCACGCCGATGGTGTCTCCCAGCGAGACTTGGTAACAGCCGAGACCCAGAAGCTCCAGCGTGATGTCGAGCGCGCGTTGAGGATCGACCGCGCCTTCGTAAGGGCACCCCCAAACCGTGGAGACATAGGCGCGGACCCGCATGCCGTCTTTGAGCGCCATGGGGACGACTTCGCCGAAAACCGAAAACGACTGCGCGATGGTCTTGTTGGTATTTTTCTTGTTGTGGGTTTCGCTCGCCGACATAAAAACCGCAATCTCGTGGAGTCCTGAAGCTCGCGCGCGTTCCAGACCCTTGGCGTTGGGGCACAAAGCGCTCAACGCAACGTCGGCAGGAGGCTGAAGCTCCTGCATCAGCCGCTCGGCGTCAGCGAGCTGCGGTACCCAGCGTTGAGAAACGAAGCTCGTAACCTCGATACGTTTCAGACCGCTCCGGATGAGCGCCGAAACCAGCCGCTTCTTGGCTTCCAGGGGGACCGGTGCGGATTCGTTTTGGAGGCCGTCGCGCGGGGAAACCTCATAGATGGAAACGCGATCGGGAAGATTCTCCAGCATATGCGGAGCTGCGTGCCTATATGTCGAGCAGTCGCAGCTGTCGCTGCCCGGGGTGCGGGGTAAAAGGGATGGGATACGCGCCGGTCCAGCAAGCATGGCAAAATGACTGGTTGTCGCGAAGTTCGGGCTGGCCGGACCGGC
>DASXTY010000458.1:0-14480 GCA_036505155.1 Polyangiaceae bacterium
CTCGCGGCGCTCGCTCCGTTCATCGGCGAAGTGCTTGGCGTCAAGCCGGCACCCATCGAATACAGCGCCGACGGACGCGCGCGCAGCATGGGGATCTCGGGTATTGCCAGCGCGGAGATCGAGGCGATCGCCGGACAGAACGACGCCGATGTGGTGCTGTCCAATCATCCTTTTGCCGCCGTCCCGGGCTTCCCGGCCGTGGTCGGAAGGTCCAAGCGCGCTCATTATTCTGACTACGGCATCCAATTGGAAGTGAGCGGCAAGAATGGCCTCTACTCTCCCTTCCGCTACGCAAGCTCCTGAGGCCCGGCCGGCGCGCGAACAGCGACGCTTCGGGCGTCTCAACTTGATGTGCTGACCATTTTTGATGCGATCTACGGACTCAGGAGGCTAGCTGCGGTCGGCTGAATAGCGCTACACTCGGGGGCATGGGAGCCGGCCGCGCGATGCGCTCGTTCTTGCAGGAGTCGTCGGTCAAGCGCCACAAGCTCGCGCCGGGCACGGTGCGCCGGATTCTCGGTTTCGCGGTGCCGTACCGAAGACTTCTGGTGGCGTTTCTGCTCCTGGTTGCCGCCGACGCGCTGATTGGAGCGGCCACCCCGCTTTTGTACCGCGATATCATCGACCGAGGAATCGCCGAGCGGCGCATCAGTTTGGTGCTCGCCCTGGCTTCGGCGGTTGGGCTTCTCGCTGTGGCTTCTTCCGTGTTCGGCTTGGCCCAGCGCTGGTTTTCGTCTCGAATCGGCGAAGGGCTGGTGTACGACTTGCGAACCGCGGTGTTCGACCACGTGCAGAGTCTGCCGGTCGCGTTCTTTAGTCGCACGCAGACGGGCGCGCTGATTCAACGGCTCAACGGGGACGTGCTGGGCGCGCAGCAGGCCTTCACGTCGACCTTGTCCAATGTGGTGAGCAATCTGCTCGGCGTGGTGCTGGTGCTGGTCGCAATGTTCTTCATGTCCTGGAAGATCACGCTGCTGGCGCTGTCGCTGGTGCCGCTGTTTGTGCTCCCCGCGCGCTTGATGGCCCCCAAGCTGCGTCGGGTCACGGCCGAGCAATACCGGCTGAACGCCGAAATGGGTCAGACCATGACCGAGCGGTTCAACGTCGCCGGTGCCATTTTGGCCAAGATCTTCGGCCGGTCGAAAGACGCCTCGCTCGAATTTGCCCGACGCGCGGCACGGGTGCGGGACATCGGCGTCACCCAGTCTATGTACGCAGGAGTTTTCCGGGTTGGGCTGGCCCTCGCCGCCGCGCTCGCGGTCGCGCTGGTCTACGGTTTTGGCGGAGTGTTTGCGATTCGCGGCGCTCTGGGAGTGGGCACTCTGGTCGCGCTCACGGCCTATCTCAATCGGCTCTACGGTCCGCTCACCGCGCTGTCCAACGTCCAAGTCGACGTCATGACCACGTTGGTGAGCTTCGAGCGCGTCCTCGAGGTGCTCGACTTGCCACCCATGGTCGCAGACCGGCCCGATGCGAAGCCGCTGCCCCGCGATATTGAGCCTTCCATCGAGTTCGACCACGTGTCGTTTCGTTACCCAGCGGCAAATGAGGTTTCGCTGGCGTCTCTCGAGTCGGTGGCCAACTTGTCAACCAGTGCTGGCACTCAGGTCTTGCACGACGTCACCTTCCGCGTCGGCCCGGGAAGAATGGTGGCTCTGGTCGGTCCGTCGGGCGGGGGAAAGAGCACGATCGCCGCGCTGGTCCCACGGCTTTACGACGCCACGGAAGGCGCGGTGCGGATTGGGGGGCGCGAAGTTTCGGACGTGACCCAGGAGTCGCTCCGCCACGTGATCGGCGTCGTGACCCAAGACTCACACATGTTCCACGACACCATCCGGTCCAATTTGCTCCTGGCTCGCCCCGCGGCAACCGAGCCCGAGCTCATCGAAGCCTTACGAAACGCCAAGCTTTGGGATCTCGTCGCTTCATTAGAGGATGGGCTCGACACCGTGGTCGGCGACCGCGGCTATCGGCTCTCGGGCGGGGAGCGCCAGCGCCTGGCCATTGCGCGCCTTTTGCTCAAGGCGCCGTCCCTGGTCATCCTGGACGAAGCGACCGCTCACCTGGATTCAGAGTCGGAAGCAGCCGTGCAATTGGCCCTTGCCGGCGCGCTGCAAGGTCGCACCTCGTTGGTGATCGCGCATCGCTTGTCGACCGTACAGGGCGCCGACGAAATCCTGGTGATCAACGAGGGACGAATCGTGGAGCGCGGGACGCACCAAGCTCTGGTCGCCGCCAATGGCCTCTACGCCGAGCTTTACAAGACTCAACTCAAGCCGGACAAGGCCAGCGAGCAAGTGGCATAACGGTTGCCGGGGCGCCGTTACCTAGTTTCCCAATGCTTCAGCGTGCTCTACAATTTCCGCGAGTCGCATCTGGACGGCCCTGTGCAACTTGAGCAGGCACTGGTTCGCTCCTTATTGGATCATGGGAATCGATCCGGCCGCGTGCGAATTACGGAAGTCATGATGCGAGTTTGCTGATGGCGTAGTTCCAGTCGCCATGGAACTCGTGCGAAAAGATACTTGGTATGCTCAGTATTCTGTAACTCCGGCGGTGTGGTAGACCGTTGGGTGGAAGATACTTGGTATGCCAAGTATCTGGGCAGCGGTGCAACGGGTCCCCGGGGTCTGAGCCGGTTGCCCAGCTCGGCTTTCCATGGACTTTCCATTCCATTATTTCTGGACGCCGCCTAAGGGATCTGACCCTAGAGCACAGTCCGCGTTCCGACGGCGCTAGTCATACCCGTTGCGGGGAGCGCACCCCTGCGGTCTTCACTTACTCCGCCCCGTCCGCTTCTCCGTCGCCGGGCCCGTCGTACGGCCCCCTGGGGATGTCGAGCGGCGGCCGTTGCACCAATGCCTGAAGTCGCTTCAAACGGCGGGCGCGCCGGTTCCAGCATTGGGCGATTGTAAGCCGGTAGAGCACAAAGTACGCCAATGTGAGGCCCAACGGGAGGATGTAAACGGCCGGGCGAACGCCGCCGGCAAACCGAGCCATCAGGGCCAAAACTACGTTTCCCAACATTCCCCAAAACCCGCCGTGCATCCCCGCCAGCACGAGCACGCGCCGATTGCCTATCCTCGCCTTTCGAGAAGGCCGCAAGAAAAGCAAGGGCCCCCACGCTTCGTCGCAATCGCTGAGCTCATTGGTCCATTCTTCGAATTCGTGCACGTATCGGGTCCTCTCTCCGGTCAAGTGGGATTATGGCGAGACTTACTAATATCGTCTTTTACGGCCGGATTTTCCAGAAGTTTCGACATGCCCAGGCAAGATTTTCACCAGGGCGGGCCACAACCCTTGTGGATGTCAGGTAAAGTGCGACCCCAGAGCTATTGACCTAGGCGCACGCCATGCTGTTCGACGCCCACGCACATCTACCCGCTGATGACCCCGCGGGACTCGAGGTCCTTTCCGAATTCGACCTCAAGGTGCTCAATATTTCCATAGGGCTGGACGCTCGGGGCGACTGGCGGAAAAAACCGCCTTTTCCCGCCGATAGGTATCGCGACCTCGGGCAGCGACACCCCGAGCGTTTCCGTTGGTGCACCAGCTTCGACCTGCCTCGTTTCGACGACCCCGGATACGTCGAGCGGGTCATCGAGCAGCTGGATCAGGACTTTTCGGCTGGCGCCATCGCGTGCAAGGTCTGGAAGAACATCGGGATGGAGGCGCGCACCCCCGAGGGGGACTTCGTAATGGTCGACCATCCCATTCTGGAGCCCATCTTCCGTCACCTGGAAAAGCTCGACCGTGTGCTCATTCTGCATATCGGCGAACCGCGTGCGTGCTGGGAGCCGCTGAACGAATCGAGCCCGCACTACGAATATTACCGGGATAACCCAGAATGGCATATGCACAGCCGTCCGGACTTTCCCTCCCACCAAGCGCTGGTGGATGCGCGGGATCGGGTAGTGGCGCGCCACCCGAAGCTCAGGATGATCGGCGCTCACCTGGGAAGCCTCGAATACGACGTTGCCGAGATCGCCAAGCGGCTGGATAGCTTCCCGAACTTCGCAGTGGACACCGCCGCACGGATGGGAGACCTGGCGCTGAAGGAGCCCCCGCGAGTGCGCGACTTTTTCACTAAATACGAAGATCGCGTGCTCTGGGGATCGGACTTGATCGCCGAGACGCCGCTGAGCGAGCTCCCGAAAGAGCGGCGCCAGCCAGCGCTGGACAGGATTCGCGCCGGCTACCAGACCGAGCTCGACTATTACACCAGCGACGTCGAGCTCACCGTGGCTCGGCGCTCGGTGAAAGGGATTTCTTTATCGGAAGCCATTCAGCGCAAGCTCTTCGAAGCCAACGCACGACGCTGGTTCGGTCAAACCTGAACGCCGGGATCTACTGCTCTTCAATAAGGTGCTGCTTGAGCTTGGGCAATGGGTCGCCGCACGCGTCCACCACCGTCTTATCGGGAAGAGCCGCGGTTACGAACTGGAAAGACTTTGCGAAAACCTTATTTTTGGACGCCGTTGCCAGCATCTCTTCTTGCGCTTTATCGCGCTCTCCGGCGGCGCAAAGCTTTTCTATTTTCTCCACCTCGGCCAAGGCTTCCGATTTTTCCCTCCCGCAGCCGGAACTGAGCCCTGCGATAGTTAGCAGCGCCAGGGCGCCCAGGTGTCGAGCCGTCCAATTGGTCAAACGTTGCATCGTTATTCTCCAGCCGCGATTTCCTCGGAAGTCCGTGGGTTCGTCAAGCCCCTGCCCTCCCGCCCCGAAAATCCGGGCCGCCACTGGATTCTCACCGCGCGCGACTGATGGTCTCACCGCGCCACGATGAGCATCAAGGCCCCGAAAGCCGCGAGGAGCTGCACGATGACATTGAATGCGCGCTCCGGAATGACCTTCACCAGCCGCACACCCAGGAGCGCGCCCGCCACGATGAGGGGCGCTATCAGCAGGTCGAATCGCAGCGACCAAGAAGTGATCAGTCCCAGCTCGGCGCTGAAGGGAACTTTGAAACAGTTGAGCAAGAGAAAGTACCACGCGCCGGTGCCCAAGAATTCGTCCTTTGGAAGCCGCATGGCCACCAGGTAAATAATGAGAATCGGTCCCGCGGCGTTGGCCATCATCGTCGTCACTCCTGCCAAAACGCCCAGGCAAACGGGAAACCACCAACCGGACGGCACGGAAAGGTGGTTACCCCCCCAGCGAATTCGCCAATAGTTGACCGCCAGCATCAGGAAAATGATCGCGCCCATGATGGGCTTGAGCTCGGCGTCGTTGACCCGGCCCAAAGCGAAGTATCCGGCGACGATGCCCGCCACGGCGGCTGGGATGAGACGCAAGAGGTGACGCCAGACCGCGTGCCGGCGATAATACGCCACTGCGAAGACATCGCCCACGATGAGCATCGGTAGGATCAGCCCCGTGGACCGCTTGGCGGGGATGATGGCCGCAACCATGGGGATTGCCAGGATTCCGATGCCGGGTAGGCCCGTCTTGGAAATACCGATGATAAGCGCCGCCGCGCTGAGCACCATCCACTGAAGTAGCGAAAAATGCAGGTCGGTCATGCTGTAGTCGCTCTTTACCCTTCGCCGGTGTTTCGGGAGGTACATTTCGTGGTTGCGCTCGAGTTCAAGTGGCCCTTTCCCCGGTTTGGGCGTGAAAGCCGCAGGTATGCCGGGTCGGTTTTTCGCAGCCCGGGCCCGTGATATGAGCCGCGCATGTTCGGACGCCTGCTACCCAAGGAAACCTCGTTCTTCGATTTCTTCGAGCAACACGCGACGCTGATTGTGGACGGAACCAAAGAGTTCACCTCGCTGGTTCAGAGCGGGGCGAACATCGATGCCAAGGCCAAGCGCATCAAAGAGATCGAGCACGAGACAGATGTCATCACTCATCGCTGCGTCGAAGCGCTACACAAGACCTTCATCACGCCAATCGATCGCGACAACATCCACCGACTGATCACCCGCATGGACGACGTTATGGATTTCATTGAAGCGGCGGCCGAGCGTATTGCCCTTTACGAGCTCAGCGAAATGACCGATGAGGTCAAGGATCTCGCCGACGTGCTCGAGCGCGCTGCACTGGAGATTCTGCAAGCCTGCAAAATGCTTCGCAACTTGAAGGACCCTGAGGTCATCTTCCAAAAGTGCGTCGACATCAATCGCCTCGAGAACGAAGGTGATGCCATCTTGCGCCGGGCAGTGGCCCGCTTGTTCAAGGAGGAAAAGGACGCGATCACGATCATCAAATGGAAAGAGATCTACGAGAACCTCGAGAGCGCCACCGACCGTTGTGAGGACGTGGCCAACATCATCGAGGGAGTGGTGCTGGAGCACGCCTAAATCCCTTCCTTCCAATTCTCATGACCGTCGCCACTGTCGTCATCATCACCGTGGTCGTTGCGCTCATTTTTGACGTGATCAACGGCTTCCACGACGCTGCCAACTCGATTGCTACCGTCGTCTCGACCCGCGTGCTGTCCCCGCGAACTGCGGTTGTTTGGGCGGCGTTCTTCAACTTCGTGGCCCTTTTCATGTTTCAACAAGGCGTAGCCAAGACCGTGTCCGGCCTGGTCAAGGTGAATGCCCAAGATCCGGGCTTTGTTTGGGTGGTGTTGTCAGGACTCATCGGGGCGATCTTTTGGAACCTGCTCACCTGGTGGTGGGGGCTGCCGTCGAGCTCGTCACACGCTGTCATGGGAGGCCTCTCCGGAGCCGGCCTGGCCTACCGCGGTACCGCGGTCTTGAACACCCCGAAGTTAATCCTGACCGCGGAGTTCATCGCCATCTCACCGCTCGCCGGCTTCCTGCTGGGCGGCGTATTCATGCTGCTGGTGGCCTGGTTGTTCCGAGGCTTCCGGCCCCAGCGCGTCCACCGATTGTTCCGCGTCGGTCAGCTGTTGTCAGCGTCCGCTTATTCCATCGGCCACGGCGGCAACGATGCACAAAAGACCATGGGCATCATTCTTGCGGTGCTGATCGCTGGCGGCTATCTCGACTCGGGTGTGAAGGAAGCGCCTTACTGGGTAGTGGTCTCTTCCTATAGCGCGATGGCGATTGGCACCGCGCTCGGTGGCTGGCGCATCGTGAAGACGCTCGGCACTAAGCTCACACAGCTAAGACCTTACGGTGGCTTTTGTGCGGAGATCGCGGCTGCTATCACGCTGTTCACTGCGACTCACTTGAAGATCCCTGTGTCGACCACACACACCATCACCGGCGCCATCGTCGGGGTCGGTTCGACCACCAAGATGCGGGGTATCCGCTGGGGTCTTGCCCGTCGCATTGTCTGGGCCTGGGTCCTCACCATCCCGGCCTCGGCGGGGGCCGGTGCTCTGTGCCTCCGATTGCTTCATTGGTTAAGGGTGTGGTGACAGGAGCTCGGGTCAGCTCGCCGCGAGGCTCCCCATATGGCGAACGTCTTTGCCCTTCACCATGAAGATAACCTGCTCCGCGAGGTTGGTTGCGTGGTCTGCCATGCGCTCCAGCCATTTCGCCACGGACTGGACGTGAATACCGCGCTCGACCGCGGAAGCATCATTGCGCATGATGGTGAGCACCTCGCGAAACACGCGAATGTAAAGCTGGTCCACTTCCTGGTCGCGCTCGATGACTTTGCGAGCCTTCTCCGCATCGCTCGCCACGAACGCGTCGATGGCGTCCCCAACCATGGACTGAACGATGGTCGCCATCTGCGGCACGTCCTGCCAGGGTTTGAGCTCCGCGGTACCGGCCAGGTCAATCGCCCGCTCGCAGATGTTCACGGCGAGATCGCCGATGCGTTCAAGGTCGGTGACCATTTTCAGCGCCAATGTTATGAAGCGTAGGTCCGAAGCCATCGGCTGACGCTTGGCCAGGATGACCAAGCAGAGCTCATCGGTTTCCACCTCCGCGCGATTGACTTTGTGGTCGGCTTCGATGGTGCGCTTGGCCAGCTCCACATCGCGCTCCACCAGCGCCTTCACGCTGTTACTGATCATTTCCTCGACCCGACTCGCCATCAGGAGCAGCCGTTGGCGGAGCTCGCTCAGCTGGTTGTCATATTCGCGATCAGTGTGCGTCCGGTTCATGATCCACCTCGTCGCGGATGGCGGTTAACCAAACTTACCAGTAATATAATCCTCGGTCCGCGAGTCCTCGGGCGAGGTGAAAAGCCGGTCGGTCCGGGAGTGCTCCACCAGCTCCCCATTGAGCAAAAAAGCCGTGGAATCCGAGACCCGGGCCGCCTGCTGCATGTTGTGGGTGACGATGACGATGGTGAGCTGCTGGCGCAAGGTGTGGATCAGGTCCTCGATGCGGGCCGTCGCGCGGGGGTCGAGGGCCGAGCAGGGCTCGTCCATCAAGAGCACCTCGGGCGATACCGCCAGCGCGCGAGCGATGCACAACCGCTGTTGCTGACCCCCCGACAGACCCATACCAGGGGCTTCCAAGCGGTCTTTCACCTCGTCCCATAGGGCTGCCTCACGCAGGGCTTTTTCGGTGGTGGCGTCTGCCTCCCCGCGCTGGAACCGATGGGTCAAACGCAGTCCGGCGACCACGTTGTCCCGGATGGACATGGACGGAAACGGATTCGGCTTCTGAAACACCATCCCCACCCGCCGCCTAAGCAAGACCGGGTCCACGTCCTGACGGTAGATGTCGCCGCCGCCCAGCAACACCTCGCCCTGCACGCGCGCGTCCGCAACCAGCTCGTGCATGCGGTTCAGGCAACGAATAAAGGTGGACTTGCCGCATCCGGAGGGGCCGATGATCGCGGTCACTCGGCGCTCGAGGAATTCCATTTGAATGGCGTGCAAGACCTGGTGCTTGCCAAACCAGGCACTGAGATCCCTGGTTTTTAGCTTGGCGACGGAAGCAGTCGCCGGCAAATCTTGCCTCCTGGACTCCGCCCCTCGCCCCCCAGCGCGGGGGAGGATCTCCGCCGCCCCGGGCGCCAGGTGTCCCGGTGCCTCCGCCAGCGGAGAGGATGTCTCGGTGAGGTCTGCCAAGGCTGCTCCGAAGCCCGTGCTTGTCCTTGCATCGCACGTGCGGGTCTTGGGCTAGTAGGTCCTTCTTTCCAGCCGTGCGCGAAGGCCAATTGCCAGCGCGTTCAACGCCAGCATTGTTACCAACAGTACCACGATGCCGGCCGCCGCGTCGGCCACAAAATCCTGGTCGGGCCGCGACACCCAGTTATAGACTTGGATTGGCAGCGCCGTAAACGGCGACGTAAGGCCGTCCGGGAGGAAGTGTACATAGGCGAGCGCGCCCACCACGACCAGTGGCGCGGTTTCACCGATTGCACGAGAAACGGACAAGATGGCCGCGGTGAGGATTCCCGGCAACGCCATGGGCAGGACCACTCGACGGATTGCTTGCCAGCGCGTGGCGCCCAGTGCGTAGCAGCCCTCTCGAATCACGTGCGGTACAGCGCGCAGCGCCTCGCGTGACGAAAGAATGACGATGGGCAGCACCAGCAGCGACAGAGTACAAGCCCCCGCAAGCAGGCTCCGCCCCATGCCGAGCGCGCGCACGAATAGCCCCAACCCGAGCAAGCCGTAAATGATGGACGGGACGCCGGCAAGATTGGCGATGTTGAGCTCGATGAGGCGCGAGAGCCTGCCGCGCCGCCCATATTCTTCGAGATAAACCGCGGCGCCGACCCCGATGGGCAGCGCCAAAAGCGAAGTGAGGGTGACCAAATAAAAGCTTCCCACCAGAGCCGGCAATATCCCCGCCTGGGTCGCCCTGCGGGAGGGGTAGCTCGTGAGAAACTGCCAACCCAGCCGTCCCATTGCGTCCCCCGCCAGGTGGAGCACCAACGCGAACAGCAGCGCGAGCGGCAAGAACACCGACAGCTGGCACAAGCTCACAAAGGCGCGCTCCAGGATTCGCCGTCCGAGCTGCTCGTGCTTCATGCCGCGCTCCAAAATCGTCGCCGGACCCGTTGACTCAACAGGTTCATTCCGAGGGTCAGCACGAACAAGGCTGACCCGATCACGAACACGGTGTTGTATTCGAGGGTGCCGGTGGGAGTATCGCCCATGCTGACCTGAACGATGTAAGCGGTCATGGTCTCGATGGGAACGCGCGGGTCCAAAGTGAGACGGGGCTGCTGACCGGCGGCGATAGCAACGATCATGGTCTCTCCGATGGCGCGCGAAACCGCCAGGATTACCGAAGCCAAGATGCCGGACAGGGCGGAAGGCACCACCACTCGAAATACGGTCGCCAGCCGATCGGCGCCCAGCGCCCAGGCGCCCTCGCGAAGCCCGATGGGAACAGCGAAAAGCGCGTCTTCACTGAGCGATGAGATCATGGGCACGATCATGATCCCCATCACGATACCGGCGCTCAGCGCATTGAAGCCGGCAAGCGAAGGAATGACTCGCTGCAGCACAGGCGTCACGAAGACCAGGGCGAAATAGCCGTACACGATGGTGGGGACACCGGCTAGCACCTCCAGGCTTGGTTTGAGCAGTCGCCGCAGCCCGGAGCTCGCAAATTCGCTCAGGTAAATGGCCGCCAGCAGCCCCAACGGGAGCGCCAACGCCACCGCAATTGCCGAGGTGAGAACAGTGCCCGCGACCAGTGGCCACACGCCAAAGTGCTTGTCGGCAAAAAGTGGGGTCCACTCGGAATCCCAGAGGAAAGCGGTTAGCGGAACCCGCTGGAAGAACTGCACCGTTTCGAACGCCAAAACTCCGACGATGCCGAGAGTCGTGACCACGGAAACCAACGCCGAGGCAAGCAACGCGAGCTCCACCGCGCGCTCGGCGACTGAACGGCTTCGGTCCACGCCCGTGGGTTGCAAACTGGCTCGGTCCGCCGCCAACCGCTCGGCTGCCGTGTCACTCTCGAGCAAGCAGCTCCTCTACCGTCACCCCAACCCTCGAGCCGCTGGCTCCGAATACCGAGCCCAGCACACGGCGCGCAAAGCGGTTAGCCACCAGCTTGTATGCGCGCTCCGGCAACGGAATGTACCCGACCTCACGCGAAAGCTTGGGGGCCTGGCCGAGGTAATACCGCACGAAATCCTGCACTTCGCCGCGGTCGACGGCAGCTTGGCTTACATAAATGAACAGCGGACGCGATAGCGGCTGGTAGGTTCCGTTCGTCACCGTTTCCGGAGAAGGCGCGATGGGCCCGTTTCCGTTTTCGCTCTTGCCGTCATCGACCGGGACGATTTTCAGCCGATTCTTGTTCTTCACGTAATAGGCAAAACCAAAATACCCAAGCGCACCCTGGTCGGTGGAAATCCCCTGCACCAAAACGTTGTCGTCTTCGCTGGAAGTGAAATCGCCGCGACTCGAGTGCTCTTTGCCCACCACGGCTTGCGTGAAATAATCGTACGTGCCGGAATCCACGCCGGGGCCGAACAGGTGCACTTCCTTGTCGGGCCAACCGGCGCGCACCTGGCTCCAGCGCATCACCTTCCCCTGCGCTTCCGGCTTCCAGAGCGTGGCAAGCTCGGAAACCGTCATGTGATCGACCCAGGTATTGCCCGGATGTACCACCACCGCTAGTCCGTCATACGCTACGGGTAGCTCTACATAATTGACTTTGTTCTTGGCGCAGAGCTCCACCTCGCTCGGCTTGATGGGCCGAGAAGCTCCGCTGATGGCGGTTTCCCGGTTGCAGAACTTCTTGAAGCCGCCGCCGGTTCCGGAAACGCCAATGGTCACGCGGGCCTTATTGGATTTTTGAAATTCCTCCGCCACCGCCTCGCTCAGCAGAAACACCGTGCTCGAACCGTCAACGGCAATCAGCTGCGGGGCAGCGGCGCCAGCGGCTTTCTGCTCGCCTCGGGGCTTGCAGCCCAGTGCAATCGTCGCGAACCCGGCCAAAAGGCACCACAACACACGGTCAATCAGCATTTGCTTCCTCATGACTGCCCTTCTACTGGCGCATTCGTGTGACAGGCAGGTGACAGAATCGCTACAAATTGAGCTTGCGCGTTTCGAGAGCGACTCCCGCCAGGGCCGCCACGCAGCCCAGCGCCGGAACCACCGCTACAAAGCTCATAATCTCCAGCGGGTCTTTGCCGCTCCTGGCTACCCACCCCACTGCGAACGGGAATGCCGCAGTGATGATGCGACCCACGTTGTAGGTGAACCCCGCGCCGGTCCCTCGCAAGCGCACCGGAAACAACTCCGGTAGATAAAAGGTGAAGGAGCCGAAAACGCCGAACACCGTGAGCCCCACCGTGAACATCATGATCAGCCGGATGTGAGGCGGCCACGGCAACGCAAAGGTCAGCAGGATGGCGGCTGCGCTGGCCAGGAAATACGCCGCAAACATGGGGCGGCGTCCGAAGTGCGTGGCGATCGGCACCGTGAGCAACGTGCCCAATAGTCCCCCAATATTGAAGGTCGTCGCGCCGAGTGTGATGAGCTCGGTCTTGCGGCGCGCCAGCTCCGCGCCCACGGGAACCGGCCGAAGCTCGGAGGTGAGGAAGCTTGCCACCACCGGAATGAACGCGCTGCAGCTCCACCAGGTCACCAGAGCCACCACCGCCATGGCCAGCCCCCCCAAGGTCCGCCGAGCTAAATCCCCCTCGAATAGCTCGCGAATTCGCGGATGCTTCTCAGGGCGCCATACTTCCGGCTCGCGCACATTGATCCGGATGAGAATCGCCACCACCGCCGGGACGATCCCGGTCAAAAACACTAGGCGCCAGGACAAGTTTGGATTTAGCGCGATCGCGTTGAGCTTGCGTGTGAACAGATCGTTCACGAAGGTGGCGAGAAATAGTCCCGCCGGTGCCGACGTATAGAGCAGCGCTCCGCCTAGCACCCGGCGCGACGCCGGCATCGTCTCCGCCACCAGCGCTGCGCCCGCGGCCCACTCGCCTCCGATGCCCAGACTTGCGATGAATCGGAGCCCGGCCAAAGTCCACAGGTTCGGCGCCGCCGCGCACGCTGCAGTCGCCAGCGCGTAGGTGAGCATGGTCAAAAGCAGTGTGCGCGTGCGCCCCAGCCGGTCGGTGATCTTTCCGAAAATAATCCCTCCCAACGCCCATCCCAAAAGCAGCAGGCTGGTCAGCGTCGCGGTCCAAAACAGAGTCTGTTGGCGCACATGGGGGTCGTGTGGGTCGAGCCCCAGCAGATTGGGAACGCAGACCGGCGCAACATAATTGAACAGCAACCCGTCGAACACGTCGAAGCCCCAGCCGAGCCATGCGGCAAAGAGCACAAACCATTGATAACGGCTCAGCCCGAACATGCGCGAAGAGTGTCTAGAACCACGGCGCCCGCCGGGGCGGAGACTAGCGGTCGCAGTCGGCGAGGGTCAACCGGTGCAAGCTCGCCGCTCGGGCCTTGGGTTTTGCGCTGGGGCTGTTAAGCTTGTTCGCATGGCCACCGAGGTAACCCACGCCGAGGACTTTGCCGAGACTCTGGTGGACTGTCTGGGGGACAATCTGTTGCGAATCGCCCTGTTCGGAAGCCGCGCACGCGGCACCCATCGATTTCGTTCTGATTACGATCTGATGGCTATTGCCCCATTCAAATCGTCTTTGAATCATCCCCCCCGAGGGTAGCACCAACACACTCGCGGGCCAGCGCCGTCGTGGCGTGGGCGATGCGCAAGTGGCCGGTTGCTCTGACTTCGTCGACCATCGACCACGGATCGATCCCGTGCTCTTCGTCGCCGTAACTGAGCAGAATGTGCTCCTGCATTCCGAACCCTTCGAGTTCGGCGAGCAGGTCACCGGCACGAGCGCGTAGCTCGGCGGGAAACCCCTCCGCCTCGAGCGCTGCGCGCAGCAGGCGAGCGGGTTCATGGGTCCGCGGCACCGCCGCAAAGCACGCAAGGATCGCCTTGGCTGCGTGCTCGACCGACGCACGCGAAAAGAGCGCGGAGTCGCGCCATTGCCGGCGCTGGTGATTGTCTCGCCCTCTCTCCAGCGATCGCTCGGCCAACTGGAGCCGGTAGGTCGCGCTTACCGGTGGAGTCAAAGCTGGACCCTCACAGCTGGACCCTCACAGCCGGACGCCCTCCCAGCCGACGGCCCAGTCCTTGCGGCGCGGCCACTGCTTCCAACGCCATGACAGATCCGGGTTCCGCTCCAGGCCTGCCTCAACCAGGCGCTGGCGGATGATGGCCAGCCGCTCGCCGAGATACCCATTGCGATCGGTGAGGATCACTCCATCGACGGCGATGTCCAGATCGATGGGAGCGATGTCGCGCTCGTATTCCTGTGGGGTCAGCGCCCGGAGCGACACGTCGGGATCCTGAAGAGAAAGCACCGGTTGGCGCAGGGCCCGGGCGCGCTCGAAGGCATCGTTCGGAAGGCCCTCAGCAACCAGCATCAGGTCCAAATCGCTGTCTGGTCTCGCATCGCCTCGAGCCCGAGAACCGTACATCACCAGGCCCACCAACCGCTCGCCCAGGAGCCTCCGATAGTGTGCAACTAACAGGTCGATGAGCTGGGGACGCATCACGGAAACACTGTACCACGACCCTCGATACGAACGCGGCGCGGCACGCAGCAGACTGATGCGACAGCCGCGCGGCTGCCCAGCGCTGGGGGGAGCACCT
>DASXTY010000459.1:0-10140 GCA_036505155.1 Polyangiaceae bacterium
GCATTCTTCGTGGTCTCGGAGGCGCTGGCCCAAAGCGAGACACTGGTGGGCTGAACCGCGGTCATGAGCATTCCAGCGTTATCCACCATCGGGTACCTCGGGCCGTCCCAGGCCGTCATACTGGGGTTTGCGCCCGAGAGAGCGAGGGCGGAATTGCCGACCTTCCCCGTTTCATAGGCGGTCATGTATGCGGGGGCAGCAGCCGACCATCCATCGAGCGCCTGATCTTCAAAGGTTTCCACGAAGTAGGCGGCCTCGAAGTCGGTCGCCTTGAAATTCGGGGCCACTCCTTCCGTGAGAACCCGGTAGTAGCTGGTTGTCAGTCGATCGGTGAGGGCGGCTTTTTCAGCGTCGAACATCACGGCGCGCGGCAGCGGTAAGGTTCCCGGAAGGGAGCCCGAAGTTCCCTTCCATCGGATGGCGTCGTAGACGTTGAGGCCATTGAGCTTATCGCAGGGGCCCCGGCACAAGTAAAACGCGCCGGCGTAGTTAGTGGTGTCGTATGGAATGTTGCCCTGATAGAGCTGCATCATGGGGGGCGGGGTTTGCGTGGTCAGGATCCTGCGGCCAAAGGGCGCCAGGGTCTGCGCTGGCAACGTGCCGGGGGTATCCGTAGCTTCGGGCTGCGAAAAAATGCCGATCCGCGACATATCCACGCCGCATTTCGGGTTCGTGTTGACGATGTGGGTTCGGAAGGGGGACTCCAGAACCACGCGGTCGATCCGGACGTTTTCGAGCGGGCACCGTGCGGCGACATCCACGCTGAAATTGCCCGACTGTCCCGCGCTCTTGCCGTCGACCACGATGTAATAAGTCCCCGCCGCGACGCCGGGAACCAACACGCGCTCCTCGGCCGCCACGCCCACTTGATCCGCGCAGGCGCCGGGGAGCTGGTCCTTTAACATGCAGGGGCTTGTCATCACGCGGACCACCGCGTCAAACTGAGCTCCGACTCGAACCTCGAGGTCGGACAGACCCATCAGGTCGATCTTATAGATCCGGTCCGTGCCCCCGCCGGCCATGCCCCCAATGCACTGACCTTCTGAGACCTGGGGCACGTCGTTCAAACCGGTACTGGCGGTGGCATGCCCGATCAACCCGTCTCCCATCTGGGTGAGCGCGATGGCGAGCGGCGCACTGCACGAGCCTTCCATCTTGCAGTCGGCGCTGCAGCCATCGCCGCTGGCCGTGTTGCTGTCGTCGCACTCTTCGTTGCTTTCGCGTGTCCCGTTCCCGCATTTGACGCATTGGCTGGGTGACCCGGGGCACATCCAGCCCGCCTCCACGGTGCAGGCTTGGTCACAGCCGTCGCCGGGGCTCTGGTTCCCGTCGTCGCATCCCTCGCCGCTCTCCAGGGCCCCGTTTCCACACACACTGCCGGCGTCCGCACCTGTGCCGCCAACGCCCGGTGGAGCGGTAGCCACGTCGCTCGGGGCGTTGATGAGGGAACACGCCACCATGCTCGCTACCAACCCCCACACCAAGCCCAAAGCCCTGACTCTTCTCGACTTTTTCATCTTCAGCCTTCAGCCACTTTTCAAGCAATTGTACCGGGACTCTGCCTTGGAAGAGCTTTGATTTGCAAGGGGTAAAGTGCTTCCTTTACGGCGGCCCAAAGTAACAGGTGGTTTGCTTCTCGCACGCCGCGACTACGCCGCCTGCGCCGCCCGCGCCCCCCGCCCCCCCGGCGCCTCCGGTCCCGCACTGCCAGGTTTTGCACTGATCGTCAGCGGTACAGGTTGCTCCGACCGAGCCTTTGAGAGAGCACAGGTTTTGAGCGTCGCAATAGCTGGTTTTGGGATTGCATTGCTGATCCGGGCTAGTGGTGCAAGTTTGCCCGGTCCCGACAAATGCGTGACATTTCAGGTCCGTGTAGCAGTAGCCATTCACGCATTCGTAACCTGCGACGCAGGCTCCCGAGGTTGCGACCATCGGGGTGACCAGGTCGAGACAGTTCGGGTCATCCACGGGGCTAGCGAAAACCGAATTGTTTGCAAAGGGCCAGTCAGCGCAGGCCGCGGCGTTGATCGAGCTCAGGCAAGCTTCCAGCGCGGCGCAATTGATGGCCGACCTTCCGTTGGTCAGCGAGTCCCCGAGGTTTGCAAAAATGTTGCCGAGAACTCCAAGCACGTCGATCACGCACTGAAGCCACGTCTTCGACGTAGTGCAGCAAGCGACGTTTTTGCTGCAGATCGCTTGCGCCAACAGCGTGCCGACACTGGATGGGTCCGTAGGACAGTTGAAGGGCGCCCCGGCCGCGCCGGCTGCGCCCCCGCTTCCGGCTCCTCCGGTGACGGCACCACCGGTTCCGCCCACGCTTCCACCCATTCCACCCATGCCGCCACCGCCAATTCCACCGCCGCCCCCGGTGATTCCGCCGCCTCGCCCTCCGCCAACCGCTCCACCCATTCCACCGGGCGTGCCCTGGTTATTGGAATCAGAGCCGCCGCAGCTTGCGAAAGCACCCAGCGCCGAAACGAACGCTACGCTCAATGCCATACGTGCTCTCATGGAAAGTTTCCTCCAATCGTCCGAATCGAGACCATCTTGTTGGAGACTACCTCCCTTTTCTTCGGCCGGAAACGCCCGATGAGCGTTTATGAGCTCGGGGAGCGTTCGTCGGCTTTTTAGCTGCGCCGACGACTTACTTTTCTTCGGCCAAGAGCCACGGCAATCGCGGCGAGACTGACCCATGCGAGACCGCCCGGCGCTTTCGAGCCGCGCGCGGGGACACTGCACCCGGGAGCCGGGCCGAAATAACAGGTGGTCTGCTTTTCGCACATCGAAGGACCGCCCGCCGACCCGGCGGCGCCGGCGGCGCCGTTTCCGCATTGCCACGTCTTGCATTGGACATTGGCGCTGCAGGTGGTGCCGACCCCGCCTTTGAGCTGGCAGTGGTTGGAAGCGTCGCAGTAGCTCGTCTTCGGATTGCATTGCTGGTCCGGATCGCTACTGCAGTTTGACCCCGTTCCGGCGTATGCGTGGCACATCGTGTCCGAGTGGCAGTAGCCGCCAATGCATTCGTAGTTCTCCAGGCATGTGCCGGTGGTTGCAACCAGCGGAGTGACCACGCTGAAACAATTGGGATCGTCGACCGGGATGGCATCCAGAGAATTGTTCGCGAAGGGCCAGTCCGCGCAGGTCGTCCCGTTGATGGAGGTGAGACAAGCTTCCAGCGCGCCGCAATTGATTGCCGATCGTCCGTTCATCAGCGAGTCGGCTAGATTCCGATACAAGTTCGCCGTGGTTAGGATTCGGGAGTTCAATTCGCTTTCGCACTGCAAGAGCGTCTTGCTGGTGGAGCAGCAGGCGATGTTTCTCTCGCAAATCGCGTTGGCCATCATGGAGCTGAGGCTCCCGGAATCCGTGGGACACGAGAATGTCCCGCCGGATCCCGCCGCGCCGCCGGTGCTGGCGCCGCCGGTCCCACCGGCTGTGCCGCCGGTTCCGCCCACAACGCCGAGCCCCCCGCCCACGCCAACGGTTCCTCCCTTGCCTGCAGTAATGATGCCACCGCTGCCCCCAACGCCGACTCCGCCCGTGCCACCTTTCCCGCTGGCGGCGCCGGTGGACGCATCCGCTTTGGAGCCGCCGGTGGCGCCGTTGTTACTGGAATCAGAACCGCCGCAGTTCGCGAAAACGGCAAACGCGGAAGCGAACATCAAGCCAATTACGAGTCGTGTTTTCATTGGAAGCTCCTCCGCCCTCTCAGCTGGCACGAACATCCGGTTGGGCTGCCCTGCGCGCAAAGCATGGATCGTCGATCCAACTCCCTTTATATAGAAGCTGTCAAGCGCCCCAAGCTCTTCGATTAGCTTCGCGGCCTCTTCAGGTGCCAGGCCTTGGGCGCCAAGAACGCCTCGATCCCGTACGTGGAAAGGGTGCAGCCGATCCCTGAGTGCCGACGCCCGCTCCAGGGCAAACGCGGGCTTACCCGATCACAGCAATTCCAATACGCCGTGCCCACGGAAAGCTCGCGCAGGATGGCTTCGGCGCGGCCCCGGTCGGTGGAATAGACGGCCGCGGTGAGTCCATATTCGGTGTCGTTCATCAGCCGGAGCGCTTCCTCGTCCGAATCGACTTTCATGATGCCGATCACTGGTCCAAACGTTTCCTCGGTCATCACGCGCATGGAGTGCGTCACTTCGGTGAGCACGGTGGGCGCAAAAAAATAACCGGGTCGGTTGAGCCGCTCCCCACCGAGGAGCACGCTGGCTCCCGCGGCGCGGGCATCGTCGACCTGGGCCGACAGATGTAGAATCTGAGCCTTTTGTCTAGCCAGCGGCCCGATGTAAGTGCTTTCGTCCATCGGATCCCCCACTCGAAAGCTTCGCACCGCAGACACGAAACCATCCATGAAGCGCTGCCAAATCGCACTGTGGACGTAGATTCGCTCGACCGCGCAGCAACTCTGCCCGGTGTTGTAGAAAGCGCCGTCCGCCAGCGAGGTGACGGCCACATCGATGTCCACGTCATCGGCAACGTAAACCGGGTCTTTGCCTCCGAGCTCGAGCTGCAATTTAATCAGGCGAGGGGCGACCGCGGCCGCGATTTTCTGCCCGGTGGCATACGAGCCGGTGAAAAAAACGGCGTCCACCGGCTGGCGTACGAGCTCGCTACCCACCTCGCCCCCGCCAATTATCGGAGAGAAAGCATCGGCGGGCACGCCAGATTCTCTGAGCGCTCGCGCGATTTCGAGCCCGCTCAGGGTGCTGAGCTCGCTCGGCTTGTACATCACCGCGTTGCCGCTGAGCAAAGCGGGAATGAATACGTTCGTTCCGACGAAATAGGGATAGTTCCAGGCGGACACGTTGGCGATCACCCCGAGGGGCTCGTGCGCGATCCGCTCCTCGAGCCCTCCGTCCTTGGAACGCAGCACGACCTCGGCCTCCAGTTCTGCCGGGACGCGCTCCAGGAAGAAGTCCAATCGGTCGAGCACTGCACGAAGCTCGTTTAGCGACTGCGTGATGGGTTTGCCCATCTCGGTGGTCAACGTCCGTGCGAGCTCGGGGGTTCGCTCTTCGACCCGCGCGCGGAAGCGCCGAATGCACCCCATCCGTTCTTCGAGCGGCGTTCGAGCCCAGGCTCTTTGCGCCTCGCGTGCCTGCACCAGCTTCTCAGCGATCGAGGCCGGCGTGTCTTCGGCGATTTCGACCAGTAGCTCCCCGGAGGCCGGATTGGTGACCTGCATGTTTAAAAGCCCGGGGGACTCTGACACCGGCTTATCCTCTTGCAAGGCCTCGCGAGGTGCGCGAAGGTGGGGCTGCCCTGGGTCGCCTGATTCGCCCTCTGTTTTTTGGCGCTTTGGCGACCGTTGTCACGCTACGCCCGGCCGGTGCGGCAGAGCCGCAAACCGCGACGCGACCTCCGGTGGAGCTCCGCACCGATGAGTGCCCCGAAGTGCGCGAGGAGCCCTTGCGGCGCGTTGTCGCAACCGAGCTCGGAGCGCTTTTGGTCACCGACCAACCTGAGGCAGCCCGTCGAGATATTACCCAGGTACAGGTCCAGTGCCGCAATGGCGTTGCGACAGTACAAGCACTGGATCCGGTTACGGGAAAGTCGCTGTCCCGCCGAATCGATCTTACCGATGAACCTTCGGACGTGTGGCCGCGCCTGCTCGGACTGGCGATTGCGGAGCTCGTCACCGCGAGCTGGGTGGAGCTCGCCGCAAACCCGAAGCCGCAGGTTCGTCCGAGCGGCGCGACGGCTTCGGAAGCGGTGAGGCGAGCCGCGCGTCAATCGGTGACGCGGCTCATTCCCCGTCTGATGCCGCCTTCGGAGCTGACGCCGGTCGCACGCGAGCCCACGCCGGCTCCTTTGACCTGGCTGGAGTTGTCTCTTGGAGGCTCCTGGCGCGGACAAGACCAGAGCCCGCAGAACCTGCTCGGAACAACGATTCGCGTGGACCGGTGGCCATGGAAGCCGCTGGCTTTCGACGCGCGCATCGAGTACTGGTCGAGTCAGCTGCCTGCGCAATACAAGCTGCCAGGCAGCTCGGTGAACACGTTGCTCCTGTCCGTCGGGGGGTTTTTTCTCGTGCGCGGGGAGCTTGGTCCCCTGGACCTTTCAGCAGGTCCCGGCCTTCGCGGCGGCCTGGCACGATTGGAAGGCGTCACCGCCAACGCTCGGGCAGTCGAGGCTCTGCCGGCGGTGTGGGGGGGGTGGGGCGGACCGGCGCTTATGGCCAATGCCGCGTTCTTCTTCACTCCCAGTTGGTTCGCATTGGTTGCAGCCGAAGCGGGTTGGTCGCCGGCGCGAGTCACTGCGTTTGTTAACGATTCGACCGGAGCCGAGGTCGGAGGCTTCTGGGGAGCGGCGAGCCTGCTCGCCGGCGTCAGGCTTTGAGCGCAGCAGACGCACTGAAGAGCACCATCGCAGTCCACAGGAACATGGCTATTGCCAGATGGAATACCTGCATCCAACCTGGGGCCTTCAGCCAGATGTTCAGCACCCCTAACGATGCCTGAAAGAAGACCAGAGCCAGCGACGCGCGCCCAAAAGTGAGCGTGTCTTTTCCCTGGGCCCGCCGCGCCGCAGCTGGGACCAGGATCACTAACAGAAACCCCACCAGCATTGCGAGGATCGGATGCACCGCCCGCATCCTTTCGAGAAGCAGAGCACCGGCACCCAGTGTCGCACCGCTGACACTCGGCGGATAGACGGTGTCGCCCAGCGCCGTGATGGCTCCGGTCATTGAAACCAAAAGCAATCCCAACAATGCCGTGGCCAGCATCAGCACCAAAGCACCCGGCAAGCGGATGCTCACCGGATGGGTGGCAGCCCAGGCGGCGACCGCGATGGCAGCTGTCAAAAAGCAGGTGCTCACCAAATGCGCTCCCATCACCAGGGCACGCGCCAACGAATCGTTATGGCCAACGAGCCTAAAGAGGACCAGCGACGCGCCGATCAACGCTTCCACCGCGACAGTGCCCAGCGCAAACCATACCGCCGTCCGAACCACCTCACCGGGCCTAAAGCACCGAACCGCGCCAATCGACAAGGCAACCACCAGCACCAGGCAGAGTGCTGAAGTTGCCCGATGCGATAATTCGATGGCCGTCTCCATCCGCTTTGGAAGCAGCACGATTTGCCCCTGGCAAGTTGGCCAGTGTTGGCCGCACCCCGCGCCGGAGCCGGTGATGCGCACCACCGCGCCAAACAAAACCACGAGGATGGTGTAGGCGAGCACGCCCCACGCGTAGCGGCCAAAATTCGATGAACCAGCCTGCGTCACCGAGATCGCATGGGCGCCGTCCCCAGAGTGCAGGACCGGGGGTGCGCCCAATGGAGCGGCGGCTAGCGAGTCGGGCATGCGACCTCTTTGCCACGCCGTGCCCGTTTCGTCGATTGTATTGCGCCGTTCGCCGAGGGTGGACCGGCGGGCGCCTTCCGCCGAGCGCGAGCCATGGGGGCGAGCTCCGGCGGAAAATCATGGCCCTTGAGGACGCGGAAAAATGCGCTTACGATCCACAAGGTTGACGTGAGGGGCGACCCAGGCGAGCGACGGGCTCGCGCTACCAGACCGAGCGGCAACCGCCGGCTCGACACCCAAGGAAAAGGTTATGGCTGAACCATTTTTTCGCGGCATAGAGAACATCCGTTTCCAGGGACCGGAAACCGAAAATCCGCTGGCCTTCCGCTATTACGAAAAAGACAGGGTGGTTTTGGGAAAGCGGCTGGACGAGCATCTGCGCGTTGCCGTTTGCTATTGGCACACTTTTGCTTGGCCGGGCAGCGACGTGTTCGGAAGTGGCACCTTCGAGCGGCCTTGGTTTTCCGGGGACGATTTGAAGGCCGCCGAGCTCAAGCTAAAAGCCGCCTTCGAGTTCTACGAGAAACTGGGTCAGCCCTTTTTCACCTTTCACGACCGCGATGTCGCGCCGGAAGGTGAAAACCTCAAGCAGAGTCACGCCAATCTGGACCGCATTCTGGAGCTGATGCAGAAGGAAATGCAGCGTACCGGCACGCGGCTGCTCTGGGGTACGGCCAACTTGTTCAGCCACCCGCGCTACATGGGCGGTGCCGCCACCAATCCGGACCCGGAGGTGTTTGCTTACGCGGCCGCTCAAGTGAAAAAAATCCTCGAAGCCACGCACCGCCTCGGCGGTGAAAACTACGTGCTCTGGGGCGGGCGTGAGGGCTATGAAACTTTGCTCAACACCGACATGAAGCGTGAGCTCGACCAGCTCGGTCGCTTCATGTCCATGGTGGCGGAGCACAAACACAAGATCGGATTCAAGGGCACCCTGCTGATTGAACCGAAGCCCAAAGAGCCCACCAAGCATCAATACGACTACGACTCGGCGGCGGTTTATGCTTTCTTTCAGCGCTACGGTTTGGAGCAGGAATTCAAGCTCAATATTGAGGCGAATCACGCCATTCTGGCAGGCCACAGTTTCCAGCACGAAGTCGCTTACGCAATTGCGAACGGCATATTCGGCAGCATCGACATCAACCGGGGCGACCCGCTGCTCGGATGGGACACCGACCAGTTTCCCAACGACGCCGGGGAAATTGCGCTGGTCATCTGCACCATCCTGCAGGGCGGTGGGTTTTCGACTGGTGGAATGAACTTCGACGCCAAACTGCGTCGTCAGAGCACCGAGCCCGACGATTTGTTTCACGCGCACATTGGTGGCATGGATACCTTGGCCCGCGGGCTTCTGATTGCCGAGAAAATAACCAAAGACAAGAAGCTCGAGCAGTTGGTGGAAAAGCGATACAGCGGCTGGGGTGGGGAGCTCGGTCAGCGCATTCTCTCGGGCAAGTCGAGCATCGACGACCTTTCGGAGCATGTCTTGTCCAAGGGAATCGAGCCGCGTCCGCGCTCAGGGCGCCAGGAGATGCTGGAAAATCTGCTCAGCACCTACCTGTAAACGAAGCCGTGATCGGCCTGGCTCGCGCGAGCATAACCAGATATGGGGTTTGACGTTGTCGACCTCTTGGCGGTGATTTTGGGGGTATTGCTGGTGCTGCGCAAATTGGATGTGCAACGCCGGGAGCCAAAGGATTTTCCGCACGTCTCAGCACCGCGATTCGAAGCTTGGAGGGCCTCGCAGACGGCAGCCTATCGATTCGGAAGCTTCGCATGTTTAATCAAGCTGGTGGTTGACTTTGCTTTTAACCTGCTCGCAAGAAAGTACAGTTTGTCGCCGGTATGGTTGTGGATCGGAACCTTCACTATCGACATGGGATGGTTGGGCGCGATGGTGTGGACCCTGCTGAGGAGTCGCTCGGCGCGTAAGCTGAGCCACGAGCTTGGAATCGAGCTACGGTAGCGGGTTCCCTGCAATTTCCGACAGTGCCGGGGATCGTGGTGCAACAAAAACTGTGCCATGATCCAGGACATGTTGTCGCAGCGCGCACAGACAGCTCTCGCTGTGTTGGCCGGCGTGCTGATCGGCGCTGTCGCCGCCTGGGTTGACGCGCAATCCGAGCTGCCGGCTAAGCCTGCTTCCAGGCCGGCAGCCGCTTCCGGCCACGCCAGGAAGGTTACCCTGGCAAAGCAGCAACGACCTGCATTGCCGCAGCCTCCGGCCCAACCGTCTCGAGCTGAGGCGACCAAAGTGGAGTCGTTGCAGTCTGCTCTTTTACCGCAGGCGCCTTCCCAGGCGCCCTCCGCGACCGAGCAACCACCCGGTGGGGGGCCCCGCGCGCACGCTTCGGCTACGGCGCCGGTCGGCGGCGTCGGGCGCTCGCTCCCGGAGCGTCCGCGCAGGACCCCGGTCGGAGGCGAGTCGTCGGAGCAGGCTCCGGATACGGTTCGCTCGCCCCACGAGCTCGTGATCGGCAGCGAGCCGGAGCTCCGGCGCGCGGAGGTCCGCTGCGACCGCCTGGACGCAAACGAGTGCATGCGCGTCGCGGACGCTTACGAGTCCGGAAAGGTGGTGCAGGCAAATTCCGAACAGGTGGCGCGTTATCGCAAGATCTCGCTGACGCTGTACGTGCACCAATCTCAAAACGGAGACGCGGTTGCGTGCTTCCAGCTGGCGCGGCTGTACCAAACCGGGGAGCTCGTCACCAAAAACCGGGAAAATGCCCAGGTGCTGCTCCAACGCTGCGGCGAACTGTGCGCTCGAAAGAACGACGAGGCCTGCCGGTACATTCGCAAGCGAGCCGGAGCCGACAAGCCGGCAAACA
>DASXTY010000460.1:0-10460 GCA_036505155.1 Polyangiaceae bacterium
GGTGCAGCAGCCGGAGTTGCAATCCGCGCCAGTCAAGCAGTTAGAAGCGCAGGCCGTTCTCGACGGGTCGTTAACGTCGACGGTACAGGTCAAGCCGTTGCAACAGAGGTTCGCATTGTTGCACATCTGACCCGCCGTAATGCAGGCGGGCGCTCCGCCGGTGCCAACGTTGCCGCCGGAGCCCGGGCTGCCCCCCGAAACCCACGCGCCTCCGGACGTCGCTCCACCGGTTGTCATAGTTGTTCCACCCAGGGAAGAGCTGCTGCCTCCGGTCGTCGTCATGGTGCCTCCAGAACCGGAAGCGCCGCCACTCCCGCTCGCGTTCGCGCAGGCGCCGTTTTCACAAATCCTGCCAGACGCGCAATCGGCATCCTTCTGACAACCTCCTGAAGGGCCTGAATCATCGCCCGAACAGCCCAGAATCACCAAGGAAACCGCTATGAGTCCAGTCACCGACCCAAAACCAAGTGTTCCCATGTCGAACCCATTCCTTTCGGCGCGCACAGAGAGCCAATCTAGACCCTACGCCACATGTGGCGTGGTTGGCAATACCGCGGGGTGCCTAGCCTCAGGGCGTGAAACCGTCGGAGAAGCGGCTGCGGCGGGCCCTGGCGAGGAATCTAAGGGCGGAACGTACCGAGCACGGTCTGACGCTCGAAGCCGCGTCCGAGCTCGCCGGCATGCACTGGCGTCACTGGCAAAAGCTCGAGGCCGGGGAAGTCAACGCGACGCTACGAACGCTCGCGAGGCTCGGCGACGCGTTGGGGACGAGGCCAGAGCAGCTGCTTCGCTGAGCGGCGAGGGGCACACGGCTCGGCCAGGGTCAGCAACGGGCCACCTTGCATATGGAAAACTGGGTATTATAATGTTTTCCATCACTGGTAGCCATGGCCGAGCTCACCACCGTATGCGTGAAGTTCCCGCCCGACGATCTCTCCGTGCTTGAGCATCTCGAGCAATTCGAGCGACTCAAGCGCTCGGACGTCGTGCGGCGTGCTATTCGAGCCTACGCACGTCAGCTCGGCTTGCTCGACTCCAGTGGCGAGCCAAAGAAGCGCAAACCCAAATAGTGGGGCCCGCGCTGCCGAAAACAGCCGGACCCCTGGAACACAGGAGCATAAGTCCCATGTCCAATTCAAACGCTACCCCAAACCGGCCCGGTGCCCAATGAGCATCGAAATGCTCGCCGTCGAAGCCGACACCTTAAGAGCCCTCGTCCGCAACACGATCGGAGACATCGCCGGGCAGGCGGAGACCATGCGCTTGATGGCGAGGAACCTGGAAGACGTGGCCGGTGAGCTGGTAGTCGACGCACAAGCCAGCGAGCTCCGGCAAGTGGCCGGACACGTGCGCGCGATTGCTTTGACACTGTTAATGCACTCAGCGGCCGTAGTGACTCGGGTTGGTGCGCTGGAGGCGTTTGGCGACGTGCGGAAAATGGCGGAGGGCAACACTGAGGAGTCTGAATAAATGCGACCGTTCGACCCAAGCAAACCGGACCTCTGCTGCGAGATTTCAATCCCGCGCATACCGCAGCCGTTGGAGCAGCACTCCGAAGACTGGCAGGAGATCGCCGAAGCGCGCACCGCCGAATACGACGTTTGGAACGTGCAGCAGATTGCTTGGACGGCGTCGGTGCTGGAAACCGTGGCGGCGACCGAAGAGAGCGAGGCGTACGGTGGCTGAGCGAAAAGACAAATACGTTGGTTCGAAGCCGTGGTCGCTCGGCATCGACATGGAGGACAGCGTTCACGAAATCATCAGGGCGATGGCCCGCGCGATGAACGGGGAGTCTGACAAGTTCGCAAAGGCTCGGTCAGAGCTCAAACGCTTGCGAAAGCGCTGCGACCAGCTCGAGAAGCTAATCCCCGTCGAGGTGAAGGAGGAATAGGCCCACCCCCGCTCCGCCGAGCCCCCGCGCCTAGATGGTCCGGGGGCTTTTCGGGTAGGAGCACGGAAATGCTGAAGCTTGAGAAAATCCCCGAAGGCCACCGCGTGCGGCTGCGGTACGGCAAGGCCCAGCGCGGACGGTTCATCATCCGGATTCACGATGAGTGGAAAGCCAGCGCGCGAGCCGTTGCGATGCAGGAAATGGCCAACATGCTCACCAACGCCGGCCACTCTGAGCACGCGCCCGTCATGTTGGCCAAGGCAGGTGAGGCCGACGATGCGAAGTTTCGCGAGATTCAGCGGCTCGCGCAGGGCATGTGCGCCGGTAGGTACAAGCCGGAAAAGAAGCTGCCGAGCCTCGTGACTTTCAGGCAGCTTGCAGAACAGTGGACGAGCGGTGAGCTGCATCGCAAGTGGCCGGATAACGTGCGAACAAAAAAGGACGCTGAGCTTGACGAGCTACGCTTGGCAAAGCTGTACGAGATCGATGTTGGGGGCGCGAAGTTCGGAGAAGTTCCGCTCCAAAGCTTTACGCTGGACCACGCGGAGGCGGCCATGCGAAAGCTTCCCGAAGAGGCGAAGCGGCCTGCAACACGGCAACAGTACGCCCGCCTCATTAGCCGGGTGCTGAACCTCGGCGTTTACCCCTGCAGAATCATCGCTATGAATCCCCTACCCCGTGGGTTCATACCGAAGGCGGGCAAGCCGCCAGCGTATCCGTACTTATATCCCGCTGATGACGCGAAGTTGCTCAAGTGTAAGGCGATTCCGCTCGGGCGCCGTTTGCTGTGGGGGTTCTTGGATCGCGAGGGACTGCGCGAGGGTGAGGCACTCCGGCTGCGCGTGCGCGACTTCAACCTCGAGATGGGTGTAGTGTCGCTCGGCGAAAACAAAACGGACGATCCGCGAAGTTGGGCGCTCAGGGCGGACGTTGCGCGCGCACTGACGGCCTGGGTGGAAAAACGAGCAGCCGCCGCTGACGACTTGATGTTTACGCGCGAGGATGGTCTGCCATTTAGTGAAAACGATAAGTTGGCCGGTGTCCTGCGCGAAGACATCGAAACCGCCAAACTGCACGACGATCGGCCAGAGCTGACAAAGGCCAGCAGCAACCGCGGACGCATCCGAGTACACGACCTTCGAGGAACATTCGTCACGCTCTCATTAGCCGCGGGCCGGTCTGAGACATGGGTCGCTGACCGCACCGGCCATCGCTCGAGTCAGATGATCAATCGGTACAGACGGCGCGCGCGCGAAGCCTCAGAGCTCGACCTTGGGGAGCTCGGAGCTATGGACGAGCTCCTCGGACTGGTTCAGCCGACGCCAAGGGTGGGCCAAAAGGTGGGCCAGCGTCGGGGCCGCAGCAGCCCGCTGGATCGCAAATCAAGCCTTTTTACTGCTGTGGGCCGAGAGGGAATTGAACCCACGACCGTCGGATTAAAAATCCGCTGCTCTGCCAACTGAGCTATCGGCCCTTGGTCATGGAATGCGGGGGCCCATGCTTAGCGCTTGCGGGAAGGGATCACAAGCGGGGCGGAGCTGCTCCAACACCGGCGCGACCTCGCGCTTGAGCTCGGCCTCGCGCTCCAGGCCGAGCACGGCGCCGGCGCTGAACAGGGCGAAGCTCAGATATTCATAAAGCGCCTGCTTGAGGAGCTGCTCCGACTCCTCCTCCGCGGCCACCAGCATCGCGTTTTCTGCCACAGTTTTCGGGTCAAACTGCCCTTTTTCGTCCGGTCCGGCAGCGCGAAACAAGATATCGTAAACGCCTGCGCCCACCGCAAATCCAGAAAGGCTCCGCCGGACGTCGGCGCCGCGATCGGCGGCGTCCGCTGCGGCAAGGATTGCGGCCAGAGCACCGTTAGCAGCCATCACCAGTGCCGGAGGACCACCCGATGGGCGCGGCGGTCGAATCGCAACCTGTTTCGAACGCAAGAGCGCGTAGATCTGCTTGGTGGTTTCGAACTCGCCCAGACCGGTGCGCCGGCCGATGTCTTCGATGCTGGAGCGGCCATCAATCGCTTCGTAGACTCTGACCAGCTCCGGATCGGTCACGGTGCGCCCGTCTTGCTTGACCGGCACGTGCAAGCTGGAAGGGACTTTTTCTCGGAAATACGAGAGCTCATCCATGCGGGTTACCGCACCCATGAGCAGCGTGTTGGCGCTCACGATGTGACGCGCGGGAAGACGGGTCTCGTTGAATCCGTCGAGGAAAAAGAACGTTCCGTCATTTACCATCAGAGTCGACAAAACGATTTCTTCGATTTGCTTTTCGATATGCTGGTAGATTTGCTTCTGCGTCAGGACGCCCAGCTCAACCGCGACTTCGCCGAAGCGACGACCGGTTTCGACCACTCGGGCGACGCGTTCGAGCTCCGCCTGCGCCAGCGCACCGTAACGGTACAGCACCGCACCGAGACGCTCCTGTTCCAGGCTGGTCGACGCCCCCACCACGTTGCCGTGCTCGAAGAACACGGAACGCGAGGCGCTCGAGTCTTCCACTACCAGCTCTCCGCGCCAGCCGGTTTGCGCCAACAGCGCCAATACGTCACACAGGGCTCCCGGCGCGGTCACTTCGCCCGCTAGCCGCACCACGGCGCCGTCCTCGCCGTCGCGACGCCCGTCTTCGCCGGTGTAGCGCATGAAAACGATGTGCTCCGGGCTCGGGAGCAATCGGAAGGTTCCCACCCTTCCCCGCAGCCGCTGGCTGGCCAAGGTTCCAATCGCGTGCGCCTCCCCGCGGGAGTCAATCCGGACTAGCTCTTCTCGCACGTCTTTCACCAAGCCAAGCATAACAGCTCGCGATGGCGGAAGCGGAGCTACGCCCGATCCGCGCTCAGCGGAGCTCGGCGACGCTTTGACCAAACAGCCTTTCCAGGCCTGCCAGCATGGCGTCACTCGGCGTTACGCGGGTTTCTGCCAGCTCCAACACCGCTTCGGCCCCCTCGGGCAGGGCCAGAACCAGCTCCACCGGGCACTGCCCGGGTGATGCGGCCAGGATTTCGCGCAGAGCCATCAAGTCTTGGCGGGCGGTGCGCTCCGCTTGAAGCCGAATCGACATGCAGCGAGTGGTGCGCAGGACCGAATCCGAAAGCGGAGCCACCGTGTCCACCAGCAGCGTCGGCTCCATGTCTTCCTCGGGCTCGTCGCTCACCGGAAAACTCACTTTGCCGCTCACGATCACCGGCTCTCCGCTGGTGACAAGCGGCGCGTAGCTTTCGATGCGATCCGCGCGCAACTTCGCCTGCACTCGGCCGTGCACGTCTTCGATTTCGAAGAAGGCCGCCTTGCCCGCGGTGCCCCGAAAAATCCGCTCGCGGTAGTTTTCCACCATGCCTGCGACGCTGACGGCGCTCCACGCCGGCTCGGATGCAACGGCGCTGGTATTGATGACATCCAGTCTGGCCAGGGCATTCGCGGCGGCCATCAGCCGTCGCTCTGGAACATACCGAAAAAGCGGGTGACCCGAGACGTAACAGCCGAGCGCCGTCTTCTCGCGCCGGAGCAAATCGAGGCGGTCCCACTGCTCGGCTGGCGGATATTCCTCGAGCGAGCTCGATCCAAAGCTTTGGCTTGCCTGCTCGAAAATCGAAAACAGCGTGGTCTGCCCTCGTTCTCGGTCGCGACTCGCGCTGCGCGCCCTTTCGAGAGCACGATCGATCGCGGCGAACGCGCGCGCGCGGCTGATGCCCATCGGCTCGAGCAGCGAGTCGAAGGCCCCGCATTGGACCAGCGATTCGAGCACGCCCTTGTTGAGCCTCCTACTGTCGATGCGAGACGCGAAATCGAAAAGATCTCGGAAAGGCCCGCCGCCGCGCCGAGCTTCAAAAACGGTTTCCAGCGCCGCCTCGCCGACGCCGCGCACCGCGCCGAGCCCGAAGCGGATCTGCGAACCGTAGGGGTCCTTGAGCTTGCTGTTCGAACGCGCGGGAGCGGCCCCGTCGGGGCGGGTGTACACGACGGTGAAGTCGGTGTCGCTGGCGTTGATGTCGGGCGGCAGCACGCTAACGCCCCAAGCGCGCGCTTCGGCGATGGTCCTCACCACTTTTTCGATCTTGTCGCGGTCCGCGGTCATCACGCCCGCGAAAAACTCGGTGGGATAGTGCGCTTTCAAATAGGCCGTTTGATAGGTCAAAAGCGCATACGCGGCGGAATGGCTTTTGTTGAATCCGTACGAAGCAAAGCCCTCCACCTCCCGAAAGATGCTGACCGCTTGTTCTGCGGAAACGCCCTTTTGTACTGCACCGGCGACGAAGACTCGTTCCTGTAGCGCCATCTCCTCCGGCTTTTTCTTGCCCATCGCGCGCCGCAAGAGGTCCGCGCCGCCCAGGGAATAGCCGGCCAGTTGCTGCGCGATCTGCATCACTTGCTCTTGATACACCGGCACTCCGTAGGTGGGCGCGAGCACTTCATCCACCAAGGGGTGCAGCTTGCGAATCGGCCGGCGCTTGTGTTTGCGGCCGACGAAGTCATCGATCATGCCGGTGCCCAAGGGGCCGGGCCGGTAGAGGGCTACTGCGGCGACCACGTCTTCGAAGCAGTCCGGCTTCAATTGGCGCAGAAGCTGCTGCATGCCCGATGACTCGAGCTGAAAGACGTTGGTGGTGTCTCCGCTCGCGATCAAGGCGTAGCTGTCGCGATCGTCCAGGGCAACCTGCTCCAGATCCAGCTTGTCCCGGCGGCGGTCCGGGCGTTCGTTCACCAGTCGCTCCACGATATCGATCACGGTGAGCGTTTTCAGGCCCAAAAAATCGAATTTTATGAGGCCCGCCGCTTCGACGTCGTCTTTATCATATTGAGTGACAATCGCGTCACCGTTCTTGAAACACGGCACGTGTTCGATGAGCGGGCCATCGCTGATCACCACGCCGGCCGCATGCATCCCAGCGTGCCGTATCAGCCCTTCGAGCTTCTGAGCCTGCCGAATGATTTCGGCCACGCGCGGGTCGCTCTGTGCCTGCTGCCGAAGCCGCGGCTCGACTTCCAGTGCTTCGGCGATGGTGCACATCTTGCCCTGCCCCTTTTCGGGCACCAGGCTGGCCAGCCGCTGCGCGTCGGGCGCCGGCATGTCCATGGCGCGCGCCACATCTTTGATCACGCTGCGCGCTTTCAGGTTCTGAAATGTCGCAATCTGTCCGACGCAGTCCTTGCCGTATTTCTCGGTGACGTACCCGATCACTTCGTCACGCCGGGACATGCAAAAATCCACGTCGAAGTCCGCCATGCTGACCCGTTCCGGATTGAGAAAGCGCTCGAACAGCAAGTTGTAGGGGATGGGATCGATCTCGGTGATGCCCATCGCGTAGGCAACCAAAGAGCCGGCTCCCGAGCCGCGCCCCGGACCCACGGCAATGCCCCGATCTTTGGCCTCTCGAATGAAATCCCAGACGATGAGAAAGTACGCAGCGTAGTGCATTCCCACGATCACTTGGAGCTCTTGCTCGAGTCGGGCGCGATAGGCCTCTCGGTCCACACTTTTTTTCAATCCATCGAATTGATGGAACCGGCGCTCGAGCCCCTGCTGCGCCACGTGGCGAAAATACTCTTCGGTGTCATATCCGTCCGGGATCGGAAAGCGTGGCAGGATGGGCGTGCCCAGCTCTAGCTTGAGCTCCGAGCACATTTCCGACACCAGCAAAGTGTTGGATAGCGCCTCGGGGTACGCGCTAAAGAGCGCGGCCATCTCCTCCGGGCTCTTCAGGTACATCTGATCGCCCCCGTGGTGCGAGCGTTTCGCTTCGGAATACGTGCGCCCTTGCCGGACGCAAGCCAGATAGAGCTGGGCCTCGGCGTCGTCGCGCGCGACGAAAAGGACATCGTTGCTGGCCACCAGCGGGAGCTCCAACCGGCGCGCCGCCTCCACCAGCAGCGGATTGACCACACTCTGTTCAGGAAATCCGTGATCTTGAAGCTCGACGAAGAACCGCCCCGGCTCGAACACATCCCGCAGCGTCCCCAGGATTTGCTCGCCCTGCGCCGCCCCGTATTCGAGCACCCGTTGTGGCGCCACTCCGCCGAGGCAGCCGCTCAAGCCCACCAGCCCTTTCGAGTGGGAAGCGATCTGTTCCAATCGGACGCTGGGCGCGCCTTCACAAGCCGGCTCGAGATGCCCCAGCGAAACGATGCGCACCAGGTTCCGATAACCATGGTTATTCGCCGACAAGAGCACCAGGTGATCGACCGCGCCGGCGCTATCGTCGCGGGCCACGTTGATTTCGCAGCCGATGATGGGCCGTATCCCCACCGCCGAACACGCGTTCCAATGCCGCACCGCGCCGAACATGTTCGCGTGATCGGTGAGCGCAACCGCGCGCATCCCGCGATCGAGGACGTTTTTTCCTAGATCTCCAACGCGTACCATGCTGCTGAGCAGCGAATATTGGGAGTGGACGTGCAGGTGAACGAACTCGACCACGGGATGGCAATCTAGTACCACGCGCCCGAAGTTCCTTCGGGGTTGCCGCAACCGCGGCCTTAGGCCGCGCGCGTAGGTCCCAGTCTTGTTGTGGAGGGGGCGCGGCAGCGACTGTCGAAGCCTGGAGCCCGGAAGCCCGACCCGCCCTTTGGGGCCCGCCCGGCGGTCCGGTGGCCGGGCGGAAGGGCCTTTCCGCTTCTTTTTGGGGCCGGCAGCTGGGAACCGGGCGCCCGGGTCGACCCCCGTGAACACCATCGCCCGCTAGCCCGTCTATCTATGAGGTGCAGGGGGCGGGCGGTGAAAAATTCCTCACCCCTCGCGCCCTCGGTACCATTACCGTATCCACTCCGTGTCAGCGCCGCGCTGGCGGCTCGTTTTCCGCACCCACCAGGAGAATCTCGCATGGCTCGAACCGATGGTTTCGTCACTGTTCTGCTGGCCGCTGGCTTGGCGAGCTCGCTCGGCGCCTGCACGTTCCGTTCGGGAGGCAGCGAAGCACAGCCGCCTCCTCCCCCGCCCCCCGCGTCAGCGACAGCTCAGCCGGACGCCGGGGCACCGGCAGCACAACCCACCGCGTCTGCCGACGCCCAGGCCCCGGCGGCTCCCGCGAAGAGCACTGCGGTGACGCAAAAGGACTCGGTGAAGATCCCCGGCAACATCGTTTTCGACGAGGCGAAGGCCACGCTCAAGCAAGGCTCGGGGAGCGAACAGGTGCTGGAGCAGCTCAAGCTCTACCTCGACGAAAACAAGCAAGTGACCAAACTTCGTATCGAAGGCCACACGGACAACAAGGGTGATCCGGCTGCAAACGAGAAGCTCTCCGGCGAGCGGGCTCTGACCATCAAAGCCTGGCTGGTCGCACATGGCGTCGCCGCCGAGAGGCTCTTGGCCGTTGGTTTCGGACAGAACAAGCCCATCGCCGACAATAAAACCGACGAGGGGCGCGCACAGAACCGCCGCACGGAATTCAAAATCGCCGAGCTTTACGGAAAAGCCTATCTGGGGCTGGCTGAGAACGGGGGCGGCAAGGAATTCAAGTAGCCGACGCGCGACGCTCTCGTTCTTCGGCTCCCACTGAGCTTCTCTGGCGCCCCGTGCTATTGAGCCGCCAATGGGCCGCCCGCGCATCGCCCTGGCCGTTGCCACGCTGAGCTGGGCAATCGCAAGCTGCAGGCACCAGGCTCCGGACTTACGGGAGTGGCAACCCTCGGACCACGACCACACGAGCGAGTCCAATATGGCTGCCCCCGCACCGGCGTCGGATGCGGGAAGTGAACCGGCCTCACCGCACGGCCTCGACGAGATCGCGGTGATGACCTGGAAAAACCAATGCGTGCGGTGTCACGGCGAGCTCGGGAACGGTGATGGGATTCAGCCAGGGGTCCATCCGCCGGACCTCGGTGACCCACAGGTGCAGGCGTCGCTCTCCGACCTGCAGATCGCCGAGATAATCCGAGGCGGTCGGGGTGTGATGCCCGCGTTCGCCCTTCCGGACAACACCATCGTCGCGCTGGTAGGGCTGGTGCGCCTGCTGAACCGCGCGCCGCGCGAGGGCTCCGACGACTCCGACAAATTGGTCGCTGTTCCCGTCGATGCAGGCCCGGCGCGCGCGGGGACAGGCGCGCCTCCCCCGAGTGGAACCACCAAGCAACGCTCGCGATGAGCGCTCTTTCGACTCTGCGCAGCACCGCACTCGTGCCGCGGCTCGTCTTGCTGGTCGGTCTCATCCTGGCTGCGTGGACGCTGCTGCCCGCATGGCCAAGAGCGCAGCACCTGGTGTTTGTGTTTGCGCCTCGCTCGAGGCCCGCTTACGAGATCCATGCGACGTGGACGCCGGAGGGATCGAGCGAGCCACAAGCGGGGTTCAGCCTGCGCTTTCCCTCCGGGGCACCTCGGCGCGTCGAATACCCGCTGAGCCTCGCCAATGGCGAGTACCTAATGGATATCGTCCTTTGGCATGAGCCGCCCCAACGCGAAGCCGGCCCGACGACCGAATCTGTGGTTTTATCGGGAGAATCGCCGCTCAAGCAGACAAGTCTAACGCGGCGGGTTAACCTGGGGGGAGGAGAAACCACAATCTTTCTGCGCGAGAGTCCCCAGTGAACCACCCGATGCCGAATGAACAATCCGCCCGCGCTTCTTCAGGGCAAAGCCA
>DASXTY010000461.1:0-1637 GCA_036505155.1 Polyangiaceae bacterium
GAGCTCTGCGGGGCATCAGAGCGGGTAGACGGAGCCGTGAGATACAAAATCAGGCCGGCACCGAGCATGGCGCCGCCCGCCGCGAAGGCGATGGTGGATACGGTAGCCGCTGATTTCGCCTGATTGCGAAGATCTACGCCCTGCTGAGAGCAAAGCGTGTCCGTCGTGCAGTGGTCGAGGGACTTCTTGTTCTTGTTGATGGCAATGAGCCCGAAAACGGACCCCACTCCAACACCCACCACACCACCGGCGCCCAGTGCCAATCCCAGCGTGCGCTGTCCGGAGCCCTGCCCAACGTCGCGCGCCGGAGAGGCGGGCGTCTTGGTTGGCGAGCTCACGTCGGTTTTCGCGCCGGCCGCAACCGGCGCCGGGCGGAGCGCCGGAACCTCGAGCTGCTGCGTGCTGCCGTCCGGAGGTATTTCGATGCTCTTCGACCAGGTTTCTCGATTCGGCGCCATGACTTCAACCCGATGCGGACCTGGGTCTACCGGCAACGCCACTCCCCAAGACGCTTGGGCAATGACTCGACCGTTGTCGTGCACTTCGAGGCCGGCTACGCGGCTCGCATCCGGCACTGCCACGCTCAGCCTGGAAAGCTTCGGTTCCAGTGCCGCGGCCCGTTCACGCGCCAGTTTCTGTCGGTCGACCTGACCTTGCGCCTTGGCCATCGAGGCAGCTTCCAAAAATGTCGCCCAGGCGCTCGCGCTCCTTCCTACGCGCTGATAGCAGTCCGCCAGATAAAGTAGCGTGCCGACACCCGCGTCGAGCTGTTGGCTGGCCTCGAGCTTCGCGCAGGCCTGCTCCGGCTTGCCTTCTTGCAAGAGGGTTCTGCCCTGTTCGAATAGCGCCTCGGCTGCGGCCTTGTCGGACGCGCTGGTCTGCGCCATGACTCGTGTCGCCCAAAGCGAGATGACCATCATCAGCTCTAAGCAAGCGACGAGCCCGGTGCGCCGAGCCAAAAGAAAATCCATACGGCGGACTTTAACCCGGATTGCCTGCCTGGTCGCCGCCTTATTCGCCCCTCGTAAATCCGCAGCTTCGCAGCCGAACGCCACGGACCAGCCCAACCCAACAGTTGAGCCACCGGCCAGCGGCGGCGCACGGCGGCGTTCGGATTTCACTCTAGGTGGCGATGGCAGCGTGTTGTTTGGCAATGCGCGTGGGTTTTTCGTCTTCGGAGCGGGAATGTCGGCCGGCGCGTGGGTCGGCGTTGCTTTCAACGACTACTTCGCGTTCGAGCTCGGAGGCGCGGGCGTTAATCTGTGGGGAGCGGGACTCAAAATGTCCGGGGGGATTGGTTTCGCCCGGCTCGAAGGGTTCCCTCTGTTGGATTTGGGTGGGCCCTGGCAGGACCTCGGAGCGTTTTCTGAATTTGGCTTGGGGAGCCTGAATATCTACCAAGGCGGACCCAAGGTCGCCGCGGGAGGCGCAATGTCCTTCTTAAGCTTCGGAGTATTTTTCGAATTCAGATTGGGGCGTTTCGTAGGCGGCCCGAGCGCCGGCTTTTCCTACGCGTACAGCGACTCATTGACGACGACCGGCGGGTTATTCGGGCTCCGGGCGGCGTTTTACGGGGGGCCCTAAAACTGCGGCGGGTGGTCGGTGTGGGCAAGCTAAGACCCGCGAAGCCCGCTCAC
>DASXTY010000462.1:0-3492 GCA_036505155.1 Polyangiaceae bacterium
GGCAGCCGCCGCCTGCTCGGTGTAGAAGCCAGCCAGGGTGGTCTCTGCGGCGTAGGCGATTGCCGGCCCCTGGGCGAGCACTGAGCGCGTCCCAAGCTCACCACGGGCTGCGGGTGAATATCAGAAGCGCGTCGCGTAGCAGGACGTCAGCAACGGCCGGCACATGCCCCTGGGCAATGGCCTCGGCAATCCGTTTCTTGGCAGCTCGATAAGGTGCCTTGATTGCAGTCCTCGCACCGCGATCCTTGGCGCCCTGGTTACCGGGAAGCCAACGGCCAAGTCTGTCTTGGTCTTGATGCCGATCCTCGCCCGTTGGGACGGTTCCTAGATCTGTGGGCCGTGGTCCGGTCAACCTCGGCTTGTCGTGCGAGAGTTCAATGGTGTGGAGCTCGTCGCCGGCCATTAGCGCGCCTCCCTGGGGCAATGCCGGGGGCAATGGGAGCCGTGAAAACTACGCATCGGCATCAAAAGCCCTGGTAGGCAACGGACTCCAAGTCCGGTGCGGTGCTCGAATGCTCGCCAACCTCGCGTCGGGAAACACTTCCAGCGCGGTCCGAACAGTCGGGTGCGTCTCGTACACCACCAAGTCGCGGAGCTCCCGCCAGTGCTCGCCTAGCCACGCCTCTACAGCCTCTGTGTCGCGCGCTGGCGGCCCGGTAACGAGCAGCCGCTGCTCCTCAACGCGGACGTTGAAGCCTCGCGCACGGAGCTGAAGGAGCGCTTTTGCCGCGGTCATGCGTCCTCATCTGGAGACTCCCAGCGGAAGCCGGGTTGTTCCGGGAGTTTTTCAGCGGGCTCCTCAGCCGGTGGGGATGGTGGCGATTGTGGAGATGTTTTGCTCCTATTGCTCCCATTACTACCGTTTATATTTCCGCGCGGGGTACTGGAAACATCGCCACCATGACACCCATCGCCACCGTGGCACGTACGGGCTCTACAGCCCAGCGAGACGTTCCTTTGCCCCGTGAGACAATATCCAGCCGGCGTCCGGCAATGGTTCGTCGGCGCAGGTTGCGCAGCGCGTACCCGAGGGTCGCGTTGTCGGGTGCCTTGCCACCTCTGACGCGGCAGAGGCTTTCGGTGGCCGCCCGCGCGTCAGCGTAGAGTTCGCCGTCATCGAAATCGTGCCGGTCGGTTCGATACAACTTGCCAAGGAATTCCGCGGTTGAAAGACCCTTCCTCTCGCTGTCGAGCGCGGCCCAGCATCGTAAAAGTTCGGCCGCTGCCTGTTTTGTGTTGTCTGCCGTAGAGTCGAGCGCCGGCCTGGTTAGCATGGGGTCCGCGCCACCTGCCCAGACGATTGCAGTGGGCACCATGTCTGACCAAGACTCGAAGGAACCCCACGTCCGCAAGCCCTCACGCGGACGTCCGGCTAGCGCGTGGGCGCGGAGTACGGTTAGCGCGTCCGCGACCAAGCGCGTCCGCTGCGAACGAACCCATGGCAGCAGCGGGTGATGAGCGAAAGTCTTCTCGTCCCGCTCTTCCGGATTCTCCTCTGCAGGCTCCAAGGAGGATTGAAGGATGCGCCGAGGAGTGTCGCCGAAATACTCGGGATTATTTCCGGTCGCGGTAATTACTGAACGCCACTTGAGTTCGGGGATTTCGGACTTGCCCAGAATTCGGAGCTCGACAGTATCGATCGCAGTGAGGCAGCGATCCAAAGCAGCTCCACCGAAACCCGAGGCTAGATTATCGAAGCAAATAAGTCCGGCGCCCCGCAGCGCATAAGCCCCCAGGACTTTTTCGCGCTCCTCTTCTTTGACGGGAAAGGCCATCTTGGCCGGTGGCCGGCCATTGGCAATTGTCCCGATCGCATCTGCTTGAAGACCTTTACCCGAACCCGGCGTCGTCGCTCGAATTACGAACGCTGGAACCGCGCCGCGAATCGCAGGGCGCGCGAGCACGGTTAGAATGCAGGCAACAATCACGAATAGGTCGGCTTCGGTTGCGTGGGGGAAGTCACAAAACACGTCGGAGAGTGATCGGAGCGCTCGCTGGGCGTCCTCGCGTGTTGGGCATTCGGGCACGCGCGGAAAGTCCGCACTTGGCACAAGCACATAGCCGGTCGCCATGTCGTAGCCTTGATCTTGAATGATGGATCCATCCGGCCGGAGTGCGGGGGCCTCGAGAACGCCGACAATCGGGCGCACCCTTGCCCAGACCCCGCGCCCATGCACGGCAGCAACGCACCAGTCTGGCGGGTGCGCTGCAACAACTTGAGTTTCTTTGCGCTTCAGAAACTGGCAGACGGTGGTGATGATCTCTCGCGTCCTTGAGACCGTGAGCGGACGGATAACCGGGCCTTGCCCTAGCTCATCATCCGCCCAGAGAATCTCTACAAGCTGGTGATTTCGGGTGTAAATACTGGTCGCGCGCCCGAGCGCTTCAATCACTGCGTCGTTGACGGCGTGCTCGTTCACACTGATTTGAATGGGAACGCGAGTAGGATCGATTGCCTCTGCTGCGGCCCGGGCTTCTGGGCTGAGCAGGTCAATAACGGTAGCGTTTTTCTTTCTGCTCATCCGATGCTCCGACAATGGGAATGCGAACAATGAAACCAGCCGCGCTTCTTGCCTGGGGGCGGTGCGAAGACAACGGTTGAGCCGTCGTAGTCGCGTCCAATGGTGTGCGACTGTGAATTCGGACAGAGCGCCAGGAAAACTCCGGGCCGCACCTCTGGGCCAAGTAGTCTCTGATTTTCGAACGCCGCCCCGACAGCAAACGTCCGTGGATCCACGCTCGAAGTATGCTCGTATCGGAGAATGCTAGTGCGCTTGTGCTCTATCAAGCCGAGCAGCCATTGGGGCGCTGGTGCTACAGGGACTTCATCGATTCTGGCGGACGCTTCCCAGCCGTACGCGCGGAGCGTGTCCGGATGACCCCGGGCGGGGCTACAACGTAGCCGCCGGTGCTTTTGATTCGACACCATCACTCAACGTGCAGGATGGAACCTCGCCGCCGAAGTAATAATGAACGCCGCCTCCCCCGGTGAGCACCATGGGGGTTTCGGGAATTTCGTGGTTGCGGCTGATTTCCAACCAATTGGTATCGCCGTCTGCACGAGGATCGATATCCGCAACGACAAGACCCGAGAGACCCGCTGCGATGCCAACATTTGCCCCGAGCCACCGGCGCCACCATTCGTCAATTTGCTCTCCGTCAGTTGTCGCATCCAAGTAGCCGCGGCCACCCTCGCGCTTGGGGACGGCCGGGCACTTCCCGTGAAGCGGAAACACGCGCCACCCATAATGTTGCGCATACCACCGCGCCGCGCGGGCATTTGGCGAGAGTGCGGTGGTCACGCGACACGCCTCCGTTTGCCGAGCCGCGCCCTCATGGCGGCGAGCTCGTCCACCTCGACACGTTCCGGCGTCCGCACCTGCGCATGACGCTTAATCGCATCGAGCGCGGTGGCCGCCTCGACAAATCTTTTGCCCCCGACCGTTAGAATCTGTAGCTCGAGCACGGCGGCGTGGTCTTTGAGCCAACGCC
>DASXTY010000463.1:0-3173 GCA_036505155.1 Polyangiaceae bacterium
GGCGGTTAGAGCAGCGGTCACGATCCGATACCCGGTCGAGCCCCGGCTACGCGAGTGGGAGCTCCCGGGAGGAACCGTGCCGGAATCCGCTGTGCATGACGCTGCGAGCAGGCGTCTCGTCATGTTGCTTGAGGCCTGGGCGACCGGGCTCAAGATCGAAGTTCAGGTAGCGCGCAATCTGGCGGTGCGCTGGCTGGAGCAAGCCCCGCAAGTGGGCATCGATCCGGATGTATGCGTGCTCTGCCCTCCGCCGCCCGAGCGCGGTCTTGTCGAGAGTATGCGGTTTATGGGTACCGGGTCACTTTGCACCGCCGCTGTGCTTCGAAATCGTGAGCCGCAATCATCCGTACAAGGACTACGCGGAGGTGCACGAGCGCTACGCGGCAATGGGAACGCGGGAGCTCGTGGTTTTTGATCCGCTGCTAGCGGGGCCGAAGTCGCTGGGTGGCCCGGTGTCGCTACAGATCTGGCGCAGGGACGCGCTGGGAGCGTTGGATCGGGTTTATTTCGGCCCTGGTCCTGCGCATTCGGAGGTGCTCAACGCGTGGCTCGTCCCCGAGGGCAACCTGCTCGCAATTGCCGGTGAGCACTCGGGAGAGCGGCGTTGGCAAACGGTCGAGGAGCGCGAGCGGGGCGAGAAGGAGCGCGAACGTCACGAGAAAGAGTGCGAGCGTGCTGAAAAAGAGCGTGAGCGTGCTGAAAAAGAGCGCGAGCGTGCTGCGCGGATGGAGCTCGAGCGCCGAGTGGCCGAGCTCGAGCGGCAGCGGCGATAGGTTCCAGTCGCGCTCCACGAGCATCGTGACATGATAGCAACGTGCCCGAGCCCGCCGGACGCCTTGCGACGTACGCCGATTTGCTAGCGCTTCCCGAAGGGACCCGGGCAGAAATCCTGGGCGGTGAAATCATCTTTGCTGTCCGCCGCGGAGCTCGCGGCCTGGAGCACCGTCCTATCCAGGCAAAAAAGAGGTTAGAATCCATGAGTTTTGCTGAGCTCGCCGGTCGCAGTGCCAGTAAGACCGCGAAAGCTGTCGACCTCGATTGTCCAAAGGTTACTGGCTCGAGTGCAGCGAAACCCGGTTTCCTTCGCAATCTTGGAAGTGCGCAACGAATCCGTGCTCACCGATGCTCATCTTTTCGCGCAGGATGGTGGCGCCCTTTTCTTCGGCGCGCTTGAGCGCAGCGGGAATGTCCCCCACCTCGAAGTACACCATCGAGCCCTGGTGAGAAGGAACGTAAGACGGTGCGAGTACCAGCGATCCGGTGCATCCCGGCGCACCCGCATGCATGGGAAACCATGCCATCCTGAGCGGCCCGAATTCGTGGACTGAGAGCTCAACGCCCAAGGTGTGCTCGTAGAATGTTTTGGCGCGTTCGAGGTCATTGACCGGAATCTCGAACCAAGTCACCGGATTCGGTTTCAATTTATTAGCCCGATGCTTTCGCCAGTCGATCGAACTCCGTGAGCTTGCGCAAGAGCGGCTCCATTTTCGCAAGCGGCCACATGGTTGCGCCGTCGCTCAGGGCATTTTCCGGAGAGGGATGGGTTTCCATGAAAATTCCGGCGACGCCGACGGCAACCGCGGCGCGGGCCAAAGCGGGGACCATTTCGCGCTGGCCCCCTGAGCATCCGCCGAGCGCGCTCGGCTCCTGCACCGAGTGCGTGGCGTCGAACACGACGGGGCAACCGGTTTGTTTCATAATTTCCAGCGCGCGCATGTCGGAGACGAGGTTGTTGTAGCCAAAGCACACGCCGCGCTCGCAAAGCAGGATTTGATGGTTGCCCGCCTCGCGGATTTTCTCCACCACGTTGGTCATGTCCCAGGGCGCCATAAACTGGCCCTTTTTTACATGCACGGGCTTGCCGGCTGCGGCCACGCGCTGGAGGAAGCTCGTCTGGCGGACGAGAAACGCGGGGGTCTGGAGGACGTCCACGACGGCGGCCACTTCATCCACCGGTGTGTCCTCGTGCACGTCCGTCAGCAGCGGCACCCCCAGTTCTTTTTTCACCAGCTCGAGGATGCGCAGCCCGGCTTCCAGACCTAGTCCCCGAAAGGAACGAGCAGAGCTCCGATTGGCCTTATCGTAGCTCGCCTTGAAGATGAAGGGGACCCGGAGTCGGCCGGTGACCTCTTTGAGAGTGGCGGCCACATTGACGGTAAGCTCTTTGTTTTCGATGACGCAGGGGCCGGCGATCAAAAAAAGGGGAAGATCGTTCCCGACTTCGAAATCCAGAAGCTTCATGATTTTTCGGCGCACTGAGGCGCGCAGATGAGGTCGCGAATACGGCGACCGGGCCCTTTTGCGGTTTCCTGGTTGAAAACTGGGAGCCGCTGGAGGATAGCCCCAAGGGCGGTCAACGGGAATGGGTCACTGGGCCTGCTTGCCAGGAAGTGCCTCAAAATGAGACGGCAGCATTAAGACGACGAAACCGGCAGTGAGGCGGGCAACCCCCAATCGTGGTTTTCCAGAGCAGCCCTCAGACGGACCACAGATTATTTCCCGCTGATTTCCGTACCCTCGCCGATATGGCCCCCTAATAGTACGGTGTCCTTCATGGAAATCGACGACCAGCGCGTTGTTGCCCGCGCAGTTCGCAGCGTCCGACCATTGCGGACAGGTTTCATTGCCGGAATGCGGCTCGGAACGCTGACTGTCTTGACCGCGACCCTTGTTTCCTGTGGCAGCGCGGCGCAGAGGTCGCAGACGGCGCCGGGTCAGTCGAGTCAGTCGGGTACGCCAGATTCCCGGCGGCCCGGCGCACATCGTGGCGCCGCCAAGACGGATGTGGCTGCCATGTTCCAGCGGGAGGCGAGCGGCTTGACGGACAAATCGGTGCGCGCAGCGGACGGTCGGTGGACCGCCGTCGTGCCGGCCGCATCCGACCCCACCCAGAAGGCCGATGGCTCCGTCGCGGTGGTGCAGATTCCCATTGGCGCCGAGGGCCCGGTGCAATGTCAGGTGCACTCCACGCGCATCGACGCCGGCGGTGCGCTCGCGGGTGTACTGGGAGCAGCCTCGCAAAAAGTGAAGTTCGAAAGCATCGTGCCTTGGGCGGTGACCATCGTGGGAACCACCCCGGCAGCGTGGATCGAAGCGGTTTATGTGGTTGAAAAGCCCGAAGGTAAGGCGGCGGGCCACTTGAAGCTCGCTGTGCTTGCACAAAACGACAACTC
>DASXTY010000464.1:0-2318 GCA_036505155.1 Polyangiaceae bacterium
GGATGTCGGCGGGGATACGTCTATCTATCAATTCGAACCGCCGCTCGCGATGCGGCTGCTCATGCGTTTTCGCGGCCCGCGTTTCATTGCATCCAGTGGAAATGGAGCGCTAGTCATTCGGGGCGGATGCGGTGAAAAAACCCATCCGCAAGCGGGCGACTATTGCGTTCGGTCCATGGACGGCAGTCTGAGAACCATAGCCGTAAAGTCCAGCAGCGGCACGGAGCGGCTGGTGTCGTTGCGCGACGGGCGGGTGGCGGTTCTTTTTCCACCAAGTCCGGAAACTCGTGGAACACTGACGCTGGTGGAGCACAACGGGAAGTCGCGCACGGTTCCGCTAAAGCTTCCGAACGAACGGGGCGCAACCATTCTCGGGCGCGGACTGTGGCTTGAAGGATTTACCGAAGATCGCAACCAGCAACTCCAGGGTTGGGTGGTTTATAACGGTCCGTTGGTCGGAATCCAAGTCAAGCTGGATGGCTCGGTAAAAATGGGAACCATTCGAGAGGATATCCAGCATGCCCTGCCCCCCGCGGGGTCGCTTGCGTTGCTGCTCCTGGCTGACGGTACGGGGCTACAGACAGTGGACGGGGGCTTCACTTGGTCAGAGTTGGATCTGCCCGCAGAGCTTCAGCAAGATGTTTTGCTCGCCTCGCGCGAGGGCGGTGAGCTCGGGTGCTCACCAGTCGGCTGCTCGTTTGGCACTTGGCTCCGACTCGGATGGGATGCGACCAGCCAGAAGTCCGAAGAACCTCTTATTTTGCCACCAAAGCCAACCGCCGTTCCTTCAGCTGGAGGCGGCCGATGGTTGATCAATTGCGAACCGACCGGACGGAGCAGCGCGCCCGCGCTCGCTGTCAGTATGCCGCCGCGAGACCCAAGGGCCCTCCAGCGTCTGCGCAGCGCTGAAGAGTTGGAAACCACGGCGTGGCAACCATTTTTCGAGACTCGAGCCCCGACGCTTCGCACCGACGAAGTCGGTTTCGACATTTTGAGTGACGGAATCTGGCCGCTCAAAGGATATGTGTGGGGACCGCGCGGCGCGAACTGGGCCCAAATGGGGAAATGGCAAATCTACGCTATCGATCGGTTTGCATTGAACCAATCAGTCTGGACCAGTGCCGTATCGCGCAGCGCGTGGCCGGACACGGCCTCCGCAGCGCGCGCGTTTTCGCATGAAGGCATTGCCGCCGCAGCGGTTTGGCGCGTGGTGATGGAACCGTCGGGGCGAGGCGGGGCGTTGCTCATCGTCGTGCAAGGCCGAGCCGAGCTGTTTCTATTCGAAGAAGGGCATTCGGTAACGTCGCTCGGCGACATTTCGCAGCGTGGCATTGGGACCTTAGTTAGCGCGTTGAAGGCCAACGGTGGGTGGTATTTAGGTTTTTCGGTACAGAACGATATCTTTCGGGTGGTTTCGGTTTCGGGGACCCGGCTGGCTGAGCTGGGCGATTATCCTTTGCCGCCTCGGCGCGTGGCGTCGTCTGCGCAGACACGATTGGTGGGCACCGCCGACGGGCAGGGGTTGGCGTTGTGGGCCAGCGCCGTAGGCTGGTTTCTGCTCCCTCTGGATGTGAAAACGGGAGAAGTGAGAACCGGGATTGATCTCACACCTGCCCTCTTAAAAAGCCCCCCACGCCCGTGCCAGGCGGACGAGAGCGGCTGGATTCTTACCGGGCAGCTCCCGGTGGAACCTTACTTGAACCTCCCCGATTCCATCGACGACCTGCGGCTGAAAAGCGTGGAAGCGCGACTTCGGGTGCGGGTGGGCGGCTTGTGTGCCGAAGCATTGGCGGCGGACTTCGATTCGCGCGTGCAAGAGCACCTGATGACGCAGTCAGCCGCCCTGCGCTCCAAAGCGCGGGTGACCTTCCCCATGGTCGCTACCGAACGCCGCCCCGGCGGAAGGCGTTGGGAGTTTCGATGCGCTCCGTGACAGGGTTGAAAATTAGAAAAATACCGCTGCGTCTCACGGGGCCGGGCACTGAACCCGAGTGACTTGGTCGGCACAGTTCGGCTCGACGAAGTCGGCGGGGCCCGCTATGCAACATCGAATCCCTGCGGTGCCGGCGCAGGTCGCTGCCAACACGCCTCCCATGTCCCTGGGATCCGACATATTGGAATTGACCATTACGGTGTCGAGAACATCTCTTCTCCAGACATAACCATTGGGACCCACAACCGCGGGAAACTCTCGGCCTTCTCCACCCTCTGCAGCCCCTGGCCCAGAGGTCAAAGGGCCGAGGGGGGCCGGCTGCCCAAAGTTTTCCCATTCAGCGACGCCGGTACCGTGATTCCCACTTCGCGGCCCGGACTCCGCT
>DASXTY010000465.1:0-3405 GCA_036505155.1 Polyangiaceae bacterium
GCGTTGCTCCATCTCGTAAGGCCAACTGCTACTCGAGGAGTTATAGGTAATGACCAGCGTGTTGTTCGGTAACGCGGTGGGGTCGACCGCAATGTCCGGCATCGACCGGGTCTTGAGACAGTTACTGCCTGCGCCGGTTAGCGTTGCCTCGCCGTTCGAACCGAAGCAGGCTGGGCATCTACCGAGTGGAAGGATGACTGGCCCTACGGTGTGAGCGGCAGACCAAGCGTGGGTGACCGTGTCAAACGTCTGATGGCAGATGGATTGTGCGTAAAAGTCGAATACCATGTGGATCCTACCCATAGAGTCAAACGCCGCTCTCGGAGCGCCGGCACCGGCCGTGACGGTAGGGTCCGGGTAGTACTCGCAACCTGCGCCAGGGCACGCGCCGCCACCGGCACAAAACGGCTCCTTGAGCTTCATGATAGACGGGTGGCCGTTGTCCACGTACACAATCCAGATCTCGTCGGACTTCCACAGAGCCGTTGGATAATCGGGGCTATAGAACCAGCCGAAGTCACAAAATGGTTGCCAAACCGGGGTACCGCAACCGCTTGGGCAGGGTTCCGTAGTCCTCTCCACACGAATATAATTACCGTATAGGCTTGCCGCGTACAGGTAGCGAGTCGGTCCGGCTCGGTATACGAACGAGGGGTCCGCAGCGGATACCGGGGTCGTGAGGTTGCACCAGCCGGGCCAGCCGCCGGCCCAGCCGCGCGTGCACCCGTAGTTGGACATTGTCCCTGCGACGAGCTCCCACTGGCCACTTTGGTTTTGAAATGCCACGGCGGAGGATTCAGCCAGGTTGACGTTCGGCTGCGAGGCGACCGTGCCCTCTCCGCTTGAGAACGCCTGCTTGATGACGCCCGGATGCTCGGGCGTGCTGCCAGCAGACGCGCTGCCGGGCTCGACGCCACAGGCGCTGACGCCACACATCAGAAGGGTCAAGACAACTGGCGAATGCCGCTGCGCACCAAAGATTCGCTGCACGACCGAAACAGCTACTCTAATGCAGGCCTCCAACATTCGCTGGTCCTTTCTCCGTTCCATACGGTGCGCGTCGACCACACGATAAAGCCCGATCGCTATTGGTCTCCGTCGAGAGATCGTCAAATCGATCGTGAAGGTTTCCAGCCCGTCTGAAATCAGAGATGCGGCATTTAGTACGCCCGTTCCGGCACGCACCGGACTCCCGCCGCAATCGACACGTCGCCAACTCGCAGCCACTTTCACTTTAGCAGCGCTAGCATTTGACGCAGCTCCAGCGCGGGCCTAGAGTGTGATGGGGTACGGATGTCGCGCGTCTTCGTCAGCAGGCTGAAAACTCCGCAATTTGCCAGAGTTCTTGTCACGGTGCTGCGAGCCAGCTTGCCGATGGCGATCGCGGTAAGCTGCACGCGAGGTGGTGAAGGCGGCAATGAGCGCGGGGGTGCCGGCGGATCGGCCGCCACTTCGGGGGGCGGCTCCGCAGAAGTGGCGGGTTTCAACTCATGTAGGAGCGATCGGCTTTGCTCGGATCAGTTGCAGTCGTGGCTGGGGTTCTTCGAAACGCCTCGCCCCCCTTTAGGCAGCAGGCAATTGCTGGGTTCGAGCTGCGTGCAGGTCGCCCAAGAGTGCCCGCATTCGACGGTCTGCGCGTGCAGCTTCAAGATGAAAGACGATACCTCGGATTGCATAGTGCCGTCGTATATCGTTCTTGGCGCAGACTTCCAGTGTGATGCGGGCGGTTCGCTCGGGTCGTGCCTGGCTCCGGCGTCTGATTTCGCTGGCTGCGATCCATCCGTACCGGGGGCTTGCGAAACGCGCTGCGCGTCGATCCTTGCGGCCATCGACGCGGATGCCGCGCAAGTATACCAAACTCAAGTTCGCTTTGCTGCGTGCGTCAATTCCGAGTGCCGTGGCGTGGTCCAAATTGGAGACAATTGCTACGCTGGTCGTCCGCTCACGCCCCCTCACACCGGGTTTTCGCTCCCCGATACGAGCAACCCCTATTCCTGTGCTCTGACCGATGAGGAGATCCTGGCCCAGGCTCTAGCTAACCCCTCACCGAGCGCGACGACGCGGTTCTCGTGCTTGCCTATCCTCGACGCCGGCGCTGGATGCCCGGTGCCAGCACTTCAACGGGACTTTTGAGCACCGTTGCACACGCCCGCTCAATGGATTGCTTGCCCGTGCAAATCGGTACATCTAGTTCATCCAGGGATCGCATCCACCAATAGCAGGCCTCGCCTGCGCCAACCGATTCGCAAGAGCCAACTTCGTGGAGGCACGCATTGGGTCGCTCCACCCACCGTTCGCCATGGATTCGCTGGCGCTGTCGAATCCCTCGATCCTGGGCCTGCGCGCGGCTGGTGCACCCCGATCCATCCGTCAAACGACGAAGCGGAAGAACACGGATCCAGCCAGCCCGTCGGCAAGCGTCGGTTCCACTTGTTCGCGTGCTTTCGGATATTGTTGAGAACGTAAAGCAAAGCGTGTTTCACTTCGAGCGGCGTCTTGAGCGCTCGAGCGTGGTAACGGTCCGAGACGACTCGTCCCCGGCGCCCAAAGAGCTGGTTCATACCGCGCGCCAGGCGCACTCCCAAGCCCTTCATGCCCCGCGACAACGAGAGCCGGTCTTTTGCCTCTGCGATCAGATGCAAGTGATCCCGCTGCACTGAATAGTGCACGAGCCGAAAGCCGAAGCGCTCTCTGGCTTCGGTCAGGGCGCGCCGGACTTTGCGGAAACATCCTGGCCGAGCGCAAGCTGGCCACCTCTTCGACCAGGCGCAGGGTGACGTGCAGCGGCTGATGCCGCGAGTGGCGAGGCCGCTTGAGGTGGATGCTCCAGCCCCCGGTTTCTTCGGCCGGCCTGCTCCCGGGCGCGCGCCGCCCCAGGTGCGAAAGCAGAGCGTAAGCTGCGGCTGTTGGGAGCCTCGTCGTCTTCGCCTGCGCGCCGGGCGCACCCGCAATCGGAGAATCGCTGCTTCAGTCGCCGAACCCAGCCGTGAGCCCATAGGCGCGCATCGCTGCGATTTCAAACCGAGCCTCAGGGCGACTGACGGCTTCGTGTTTCGCGCCGAAAGGTGAGGGGGCTCGAGCCGGCTTTCAACCGAAAATACCGGCAGAAGTAGTTTTCGTCGTTGAAGCCGCATTGCACGGCGACTTCTTTTACCGAGAGGGCCGTGGCCGCCAAAAGATCCTGAGCCCTGCGAAGCCGCCGCTGCTCTTTGAGCTCGCGGAGCGATCGGCCAGTGAGCTCCTTGATGAAGTGACTGGTTCGAGACTTGGACAATTTGAGGTACGCCGAGACGTCGGACACGCTCGGGTTGTCGAGCAGGCGCTGATCGATGAAGTCTAAAAGCCGTCGCTCACGGTCGCTGGACCCGAGGCGTTTCTCAAATTCGAGCTTCGCGTCGAATTCGA
>DASXTY010000466.1:0-5470 GCA_036505155.1 Polyangiaceae bacterium
TGACGGCGCCGGCAGCCACCTGGCGGGACCCGCAAAAAGTCCCAGCCAGGTGGCGTTGCCGGTGCAAGCCGCAGGGCGATAAGACGCGAACAGACACGCTTTCGCCCCAAACTCGACCCGAAGATTTCCCTTGATCCGAGCCCCGAAACCACGCTTTCCTATCCTGACGCATCTGTTCGATCCAACGGCGCACCGCCGGCGGCTGGAAGTGGAGGTGCACTTGCCCGGCAAGCGGTCGGTGTTCGTGTTGGTCAATCATTTCAAGAGCAAGGGCTACGGAATGCCCCATGCCAACGATGCGCGGCGCAAGGCGCAGGCGGATCGGGTGGCGGAGATCGCAGCCGGCTATGACTTGCAGAAGGAGCTCGTGGTGGTGGCCAGGGATTTCAATGATGAGCCATCCAGCGCCCCGCTCCGGACGCTGCTGGGAACAAAGGGCCTTACGGACGTGCTCGGCAAGCAGTTTCCGGATCCAAGGGAGCGCTGGACTTACCGAGACAAGTCGCAGATCGATTAGCAGTCACTCGGCTCCGCCATGGAGGCCGCCGAGAAACAGTGGAGCGATGCCCAGGGGCAGCTCCACCAACACCAGGCCTTGCTCGCTGAAACGCGCAAGGCCGCGCTCGCGTTCAACAGGGAGTTGGTCGCCTTCCGGCGCTCGCTCCGCGCGGTGATCAGTACACGCGACCGCGATTACAGGCAGCTTCGCATCACGACGCGCGCCATCGTGGGCGACGTTGTGGACGAGGCGACGGGCGATGTCGTCACGGAGCCGACGGAGCCGACGGAGTCGACGAGCACCACGCCGTCGCCTGCGGTCGAGGTGCCGGCGCCGATCGTCGCCTCGCCGTCGAACGGCGCGATCAAGGAGGTGGCCACTGCATGAAGCGGCACGGGATCGGGGTGACAGCTTTGAATCGAGTTATCTCCTTGTCGTCGTTGCCGCGCTCCGAGCACAAGCCGCAGAAACACATCACCCAAAAAGGGAGCCCCCGGGGCGGAGCGTTGTGATGACCGTTCAACTGGTTGTTCCGTCGCCCGGGGGTGCTCTCTGGATTTCTTTCTTGGGCTTGATTTGGCGAGGGTTACCAGGGATTCAGGGTAGAGCTGGACCCGGAGGGCTTGAGAGTGCAGCGTGACCGGAGGGACCCGTAGAGACACCTCCTCCCCGGTACGTGCTCTGTAGGCTGCGTCTCATTATGAGACAACCAGCGGAAGCAAGCCATGTGCCAACCCTCGTCGGTTCGCGTCACATGCGTGTCATATGGCCGTTACGTGTGGCCGAGGTTCCGCTGCTCCGTAGTTGTTGATACGGAATCCAGTACAGCTGCAAAGAGCTTAGACGGCCACGCCAGCGCGCAACACAAGAAAATCGACACCCGTTGACCAGGCCCCACTTGTGGACTTAGGCTCCGGGCCGCGCGCGATTCCCAATGGTCGAAAATGAGAAAAGTTACGCTTGACGGGCTGTCGGCGAGCGTTGTAACGGGTCTGGCACTCGAGAGGAGTTAGCCAGGAGCATGGGCGGAACAGTTTTTGTGATGGATCCGGCGAACAGCGGGAGGATTCTTCGGTCGGGCGAGGGACGGGGCAAAAACGTTGCGCTTAGCGCGGTCTGCCGCTGGCGTCGGTGGGTCTTCATTTTCGCGCTTGGGGTTGTGGGTTGTGCTGGTAACAAACCAGCTGCACCGCCGCCCCATTACGATCCGCCAATCACTCGGGAGGCCATGCGCAAAGCAGCGCCGACTGCGCTCGGATGGCGACGACCCTAGATTTGCAGGGGCCCCTCCATTTGCCCCCCGGGCCGACCCCCAAACGGCCATTCCGACCTGTGCCCGAGGAGAGTGGCGTGACCCCCTACATCCATTATGTCTTTGCAAACCTCGACGGTTACTGCTCCTCCGCAAGCAACCAAAGTCGCTGTACTCCGGGCTGGTGGTTGCGTCTGGATCAGTCAGTTTGAGGCATTTTACCTGTCGTTCGCCAGCTCCCCTCCAGTGAGCGTAGTGGTACTGCTCATGAAACCCCGGGCTCAGAACACGCGCCCAGAGTCGGTTTACCATTGCGTGCCTTCGGCGAGCGGTGAAGGAACGCTAACAAACTTTGAGGTGGAATTTCCTCTCTTCGATGTCACCACAGACCTGACGCAGGCGCTGGCTTCCGACTCGGGCCGTCCTTCCACAGGAGCACAGGTCGCTGGCCGATTCCTCTCGTCAGTTCATCTCGTTCTCGATGACAAGGGCGAACTGACGTACTGGGACCGCTCCGCCCGATTGGAGAGCGAGCACGGTACTAAACATCCGTCTCTGGCGTTTGATCGACCGTTTACGGTCAGCGTCGGGGAGCACTCCACGGGGGCAATTTTCTATGTTGGCAGGGTAACCCGACCGCGGCAAGGGGAGATCGTAAGATGACGTGCGCGGCGATCTGACCCAGCGAGCCAAGCTTTTCTCGACCTGGCGGCTCGGCTCCGATTCGACGACAAGCTCGTTGACGAGGTACTTCGGAGGTCGAGGCGGTGACCCGCTCCGGAGCTTGTTGATCGATGCTCTGGGGAGCGCTGGGAGCCCCGCAGCGCAGGCCGCCTTGAGGGAGTTTTCGCCGACCCGAGTGAAACGCCCGAACAGCGGCAGGATATCTTGATGTCCCTGAGCTTCGTCGACCCACCGACGGCGGAGACAGTAGCGCTTTTGGAAGACCTCAAGCATCAGCCCCAGCACGGTACTCAGGCGCGGTACGGCCTTGGAACCTGTGCGGACCATCTTCAGAAAACCGAACCCGGCCGCGCCGGGACGATTGTCGCGGGGCTCGCAAAGGATCTCCAAAGCAGCCAGGACCCCAAAGACAAGGCAGCGTATCTGCGCGCGCTCGGGAACTCCGGACACCCCGACGCGCTGGCCGCTATCCAGCCGTATCTGACCGACCCGAATCCGGGCGTACGCGCTGCGGCGGCCGATGCGCTGCGCGCCATCCCGAATCCCTTAGCCGATCAGGATCTCGCCCTGGTCTTGAAACGCGACACGAGCCCCGATGTGCGCCGGACGAGCCTCGAAGCCATGTCCAAACGCAGCACCGCTCCGGTGACGGTGTACGCGGTGCGCGATAACCTCAAAAGCGAGCCCGACGCACGCGTGCGGCGTCAGGCCGTGAACACCGCGATCGGTTGGAAATCGGTGGCACCGGTATTGCGCGAAAGTCTGGAGATCGTCGCCAAAAACGATGCGGATCCCGGGATTCGTGACCTGGCCTCGCGAGGGCTCTAAAGTTCCGCGATCGCAGGCCTGTCATGACCGGTTTTCACCGGGCCAGCACCGAACATCGCGCCGAAGCGTTTTCAAATTGGCTTTTAGCCCTGGTGGTAGCGTGCGGTTGCAATGCGCGACGTTTGCCTCCGGGCGCCCAGTCCAGTCCATCGTCGGCACCGGCGATCGTCGATATTGGAAACACGCCCGAGCGCGCGGACTCCGGCGACCTGCGAACGGCATCGACCTTGGGCGGAGAGCGTCTGGGGAGCCCGGACGACAACGTGCCTTTTTCGCCGAACGGGCTTCGTCTAGCCAGCATCGCTTGGCGGACGTGGATCTACACCGACACCGGGCCGGAGCGCACGCGATATGGATATTTGCGGGTTGGGGCGTTGGTGGATGCGCGCGGTCCCGCAATCCGTAACGAGGGTTGCCCCGGGGGCTGGTACCGAATCAATCCACGAGGCTTCGTATGCGTCGGGCGCGGAGCCACGCTGGAGCTGAAGGACCCTCTGCTGGCCCAATCCGCCATTCGCGCGGCGCGTGGCCGATCGCTGCCTTACTTGTATGCGCTCTCCGACGACATGCCGCCGCTGCTCTATTTCCGATTGCCCAGCCGAGCCCAAATGCTGAGCTCCGAAGGGGAATCGGTGCCCTTACGCGCTGCGCGCTGGCGCGAACGGGCGACGGTGCAGGGATTGACCGACCTGCTCGGCGAGCTCGGCGGGCCGCCAGGCTTCCTCGGTAACGGTGCGGAACTGGTGAAACCCTACGGGGTGGCTACGCCGATGCGATACCTGGCTCATGCGGGTCGAGCCAGCGTCGACAGCGGCTTTGCCGTGCAACAGGTTTTCGCCTGGGAGGATCGCAGTTTCGGCTTGACCACCGAGCACGACATTATCGCCCTCGACAATACGAAACTGGTCCGGCCCAGCGACCTGCGTGGCGTCGAGCTGGGTGAAAACGAAGATCTACCGGTGGCCTTCGTGATGAGCCATTACGCGCCCAAATACCTGCTGAACGACGCGGGCGTGCCACGACAAACCGGAATTTTCCGTTATCGCGAGGGCGTCAAGATCACCGGTAGCTCGCTCCCCGGCGGGTTGCACGAGGTTGCCGATGGCTCCTATGTCGCCGATGCGGCGCTGCGCGTGATCGAGCCGCGCAAGTCCTTTCCCAGCTTTGCTACTGGGACGCGAAAATGGATCGATATTTCGATCCGACACCAGACGCTGGTCGCCTACGTCGGTGAGCATCCGGTGTACGCAACGCTGGTCAGCACCGGGCGCGCTGGCCTTTTGGACCCCGAAAAGACCGAGTCCACGCCACGCGGGACGTTCATGGTGCATGCCAAGCATGTAAGCGCCACCATGGATGGAGAAGAAGACAAGAGCGACTCCTTCAACTTGAGGGATGTTCCGTTCGTCCAATATTTCCACAAGGGCTACGCGCTGCACGGCACGTATTGGCACGATGATTTCGGCAAGGTTCGAAGTCATGGCTGCGTCAATCTCGCTCCCCAGGATGCAGCTTGGCTCTTCGAGTGGACCGATCCCTCGGTGCCGCCGGATTGGCACGGCGTTATCAATCTTGAGCGCGGGACAGTGGTGTATGTGCGCCCGTGACTATGGGAGCAAATCCATCCGGTCTGCCATCGCTTCGAAAGCAGCTGGCTCCGCGGTCGGAGCGTAGGTCACTTCGGCGCTGATCAAGGCGCCAGTTTTGGGCGCGAGCGCGCCCGGAATTTTCACCGTGGCCTCATCCAGCACGATCGGGGAAGGGCCGGTCGGAAAGTTCTGAACCAGTTCTTGTGCAAGAGCTCGCACGCGAAGCCCAAGCTTGTCCCGCGTTTGGTCGGAACTATTGGAGAGGCATGCGCCGATTTGTTGGAGAGAGCCCTTGCGCGTCACCGTGAGTTGACAGACACGAACGTCGTTCAGCGCGTCGAGCAGGCGGCCCAAATAGGGACTTTCCTCCTCTCGCAGAGCATCGCGGAGCTTCAACACGGCGTCGCGCGCGCGAGGGTCGCCTAGATAAACTAGGCATCGTGCCGCGTGTAAGCGCACGGCGCGATTATTGGCGTCGAGCAACTCGACAAAGCGACTGGCTGGGGCTGCTCCGTCGCCAGCCGGGCCGATCCGATCCGGTATCGGGTTCTTGAATTCCAGATCGGTGCCTTCCGCTTCGGTAGTCCATTTAACAGCCTGACCGGGGACGAGCGGGCC
>DASXTY010000467.1:0-2627 GCA_036505155.1 Polyangiaceae bacterium
AAGTGGTGGTTCCTCGCCCGCAGCGGCCGCTTGGCAGGAGCGACGAGCCTGGCTACCCACGGCGATCCGTCGCGGAGCGCGCGTCATCGTTCGCACGAGGCCTATGGGATCGACGACGAGCTTCGCGGATCTTTCGTCAGCGACGGCGCGTACTGGGGAGCTGCTGGATTTCTACGCGACCGCGGTCGGCCTTGGTTCACCGAGGAGGACGTGGGATTTCTCGTTTCGCTCAGCGAGCCCTCGCGGAGGGCTTTCGGCGCGCCGTGCTCACCGCTGCAATCGCGACGCCTAGCACAGCAACCGAGGAGGGCCCCGGCGTGGTCGTCTTCGATGAGCACGGCGTCGCGGAGTCCATCTCGCCCGCGGCCGAGTGCTGGATCTCGGAAATGGTAGAGGCTCCGTCACCTCTCCACCCCGGGGGAATCGAAGATGGTCCAAGCGGTGGCCGCGCGCGCCCGCATGCTGGAAACGGGAGGCGATCCCTTGGGGCTGGCGGCGCGATCCCGGGTCCAGACACGCTCCGGTCGCTGGCTCCTTTTGTACGGCACCCAGCTCTCCGGCGGCAAAGGCTCGCGCGTCGCCGTGATCGTCCAGCCCGCAGCACCACACGAGGTTGCCCCGCTTGTCGCGCTGGCCTATGGCCTGAGTGAGCGCGAGTGCCAGATCACGCAGCTGTGTATGAAAGGCCTCTCCACCAAAGAGATCGCGCAGGCGCTTTCCATCTCAACCGTTCACCGTGCAGGACCACCTGAAGTCGATCTTCGACAAGACGGGCGTGCGCAGCCGCGGGGAACTGGTCGGCCAAGTCTTCCTTGAACACTACGTGCCACGCTGGGAGGATTTCGGCGAGGCACCGCCCGGCTGGTCGGGCAAGGACATCGCGCGATAGCGAGGAGTCGGCTCGGGTTCGTTGAAGCGCCGACAGCTCGGGTCACTCGCCGAAGCGTCTCGTCGATACAGTCGGACGGGCGTCCACCGCGTAACGTCCGAAGTGCGAACTGCAGGAATCGCGTGGACTTGCAGTGTCGCCGGATTTTCGGATAGGAGTGGATTGAGTCGCCCACGGATGATCGAATGCTGACCAAGCGGCGTTCTCCATTGGGAGAAATTGGAGCTTCGGTAGAGGCGACGGCGCTCGCTTCGCGGAGGAAGAGAATCGCCGCAGCGACAGCCACGCGACATGAGTACCGGCTTGGCCGAGCCTCGAGCTAGGCTCTTAATCTGCGAAGCTCTCCCAAGTAGAAACGCTCGGCCTGAGAATAAAGGCGCAGCGTGGTCTTTTGCCCAAGGGGTTTGTTGCGGGTTCGCCAGAGCTCGGAAAATTCCTTGCTCAAACGACGAATGTCTCGGACCAACCACTCGGCGTGCCGCATGAGATCCGAACGGCGTTGTTTTGCTCGTTTGAGCTCCAGCATCCAAGTGAGCCGTTTGGCCAAGTGCTCGAGCTGCCCGACGCTGTAGCTGAGCTCGCGGCGCAGAAGCACGGGCCCTTTCGCGCGCGCTTCCAGCTCGTCCAAACAGCGACGCGCGATGGCTGCCAGCCGAGCCAACCTTCTAACGCCACTCGGCCGCACTTGGCTGAACCATCTGCCCTCTAGACTGTGCTCCAGAAAAAACAGGAAAAAGTTTATCGTGTACCACGAGTCGATATGAATCGACTTTTGATTCGGGGGATCCCAGCCGCCGGTATTGATTGCGAGCGCGGCGTTTGCCTCACCCAGCGCGCGCCACAGCCGAGCGGCCGTGAGCCGGCCCTCTCCAAACACATTTTCGCAGAATATTCGCTCCTCTTGCAGGATGGGAGTCCGCCCCGCGTTCCAGGCCGCCTCCGCACCCAGTGCAAACGCGTGTTCGCTTAGACCCAGCGGCTGCTGGTGCCCTCCGTCGCCCCAGTCCGTCACCAGGAGCCCCAGAGCGCGAGACTCCTGCGCGGCTCGAGCGGCGGAGATGATGTTCACGTTAGCAACCGGCACCCAAGGGCTCAACGCGTGCCAGGAGTTCGTCCCCGGGCAGAGCGCCACTTCCAATCCAGCTTGCACTAGAGGCCGCACCGCGCGCCCGCTCCAGCGGTGCCAATATCCCCAGGGTAGAATCACAATGTCTCTGGGCAACCGCGGAATGATTTCCGGGTGTCTGGCCAAGATGTCCCCCCAGATCATCATGCGACGCCGGTGCTTTCCGCTCACCAGCTGGTGTAGCCGGAAAATGTGGCGGAGGTACAGCTCCCCCATTCCGAGTCGCTTCACCAGCTTCGCGCTCCGCCCCCGGACCAGTGCCTCGGTTTCGTCGCAGTTTACGCTGAAGTAGTTCGAAGCAAAACAGGGAAGGTACTCCTGGTACAATGCATCCAGGAAGTCATATGACGCCTCGGCAAGCGGCATCAGAATGTCGGGCTCGGGCCCGCCGGTCGAAAGGTGTCGAAACTCCGGGCGCCGCAGGATCCTGCCCATGTGCGCAAAGGACGCCAGCGAAGGGATGAGCTCGATCCCGAGGCGGCGACAGTGCTCGTCCAGGCTTCTGATCTCGGCTGCGGTCAGCCGCGCCTCTCCGGAACCGATGCTCGGATGACCGGCAAACCGGAATGAATGCTCCACGTACAGAATGAACTTGTTATATTTCCAGGCCGC
>DASXTY010000468.1:0-1995 GCA_036505155.1 Polyangiaceae bacterium
ATTGCCATGGCCGGCGCCGCAGCGTTGGCGCTGGCCGTCGCATCCACCGAACACGCTTCGGGGCTGGCTCGACACCCTGCCCTCCCCGCATGGCCCGAGCAGCGCGTTTTTGCCATCACGCCCGCGCACGTCATCCGCACCGAACATCCCGGGCTTGGGCTCGGCGAAGTGCACGTGCGAGCCGCGTGATGCGAAAATGACGCTGTCGATCTACGACGCTGCGGAACAAGCGCCGGAGCATCCGTTTCTCATTCAAGGACCGGCGCGAGTGAGCTTCTCCCGGGCGAAAACCCTGGCGGAACAAGCGGTAAGCCTGCTTCAAGAGCAGGGCCTGGATCTGGGTCAGTCGGGCGCTGCCTGGGATCGGCCGCTCCCGGCGCTCGAAGGCCGTAATGATCTGTCGACCACCGTTGCACTCTGCGCATTCTTCACCTGGGGCCGACCGGTTCTGCTCCTCCCCCCGCGCTTCACCGAACCAGAAAAGCGCGCGCTGCTGGATCGCGTCGCTCCAACTCTCGTAGTCGATCCGAGTGGCGCGCCTTTGGGTACGTCAGCGAAGGTTTCTGCTCCGCCAACTCATGCCGAAGAAAGCCCTGCAGCCCTGGTTCCCACTTCGGGCAGCACCGGCACGCCCAAGCTCGTCGTGCTCAGCCGCCGAGCCTTTCTCGCTTCGGCCAAAGCCAGCGCCAAAAATTTGGGATTTTTACCGGACGACCGCTGGCTCTTGAGTCTCTCGCTGGCGCACATCGGCGGGCTGTCGATTCTCACCCGTTGCTTGCTTGCGCGTCGCACCGTCGTTCTGCTCGAAGATACGTCCCTTTCCCGCCCTGGCGCGCAGGAGCTCGCCCGGACCATCGACGCGCAACGGGTTACGTTGCTGTCACTGGTTCCAGCGCAGCTCTCGCAGCTGCTTGACCTAGAGCCAGTGTGGAACCCTCCGGATTTTCTCCGAGCCGCATTGGTTGGCGGAGCTCCCGCGCCCCCTGCCCTTTTGGAGCGCGCAGCGGAGCGCGGCTGGCCGGTGCTCACCACCTACGGACTCACGGAAGCCTGCTCCCAGGTTGCCACACAAGGCTACGGTACCGTGAACCGGGGGGACCAGGGTTGTGGATATCCGTTGCCCGGGGTTGAGGTTCGGGTTCTGAACGGCAGCATCCAGGTGCGCGGGCCGACCTTGTTCAGCGGGTACTACGTCGGTCAGAACCAAGCGGACACCTCCATTCAAGCAGTTGATCCTGGCGAGCTAACCGAGGGACAATGGTTCGAAACCTCCGACCTGGGCGAGCTGGACTCGCTGGGCAGGCTCTGGGTTCACGGCCGGTCGGACGACGTCATCGTCACCGGTGGCGAAAAGTTTCACCCGGCGGAGGTGGAACGCTTTCTCGAGCAACATCCCGCTGTTCGCCGTGCCTGCGTATTTGGCATCCCCGACCCCACCTGGGGACAGGTGGTTGCCGCGGCGCTCGAATGTCATCCGGACCGTCCCGCGCTCGACATGCAAGAGCTGCTCGAGCGTTGCAGCCGCGACCTGGCGAGCTTCAAACGACCGCGGCGGGTCGCGTTGGTCGACGTCGCACTGGTCCCGGGCAGTGACCAGGTCGATCGAAAGAGAACGGCGGAGCGCGCCAGCGCGCGTCTCAAACTTCAAAGCGAATAGACCCTATTTTATTCTGAGCGCATCCCCCGGATTCGGGCAAGCTCCTCGAGCGGCACATCCAGCTCTTCCCCGAGTTCGGTCTGCAGGATGCGCATTTCGCCCGGGCGGGGACCCCGCCACTCGAGAGCGTCGACGTCTTCAGCCAGCGGAACATCGGTGCGCAGCGTCGCGAGTTCGCGGAACAAGCGCGCGCTCGCCGCGTTTTCCCGTAAGCTCTGCCACAAGGCCTCCGCGCCTCGGACGCTCACTTCCCAACTGCCCGCACGGCGAAGAATTTCAGTGATGGACCCATAACGAGACAAAAGGGTCCCTGCCGATTTGCGGCCCCAACGCGGGAT